>NZ_RZTF01000026.1:0-826 GCF_004023175.1 Mesorhizobium sp. M7A.F.Ca.MR.362.00.0.0 | reverse complement strand
AGCGCCCCAGATCCAGCCGATGCGATCGAACCAGGCGTCGATTGCCTCGGCCTTGCAGAAAGCCTCGATGCCGCCGATCGCGGCTTCGGATGCCTTGATGATCGAAAGCGCGTCGTTTCCGTCGCGCAGCGCGGCAAGCGCGCTGTATTTGGTCCACGCCGAAAGCACCATTCCGGAATTGCGGCCGCTCGGGCCACCACCACAAATGTCGCGCTCTACAATGACAACGTCGAAGCCTGGATTGTGCTGCTTGAGGCGAATGGCGGTCCACAGTCCGAGATACCCGCCGCCAACGATGCAGATGTCGGCCTGCGTTGTCTCTTCGAGCGGAGGCGCAAGGTCCGGGTCCTCGGGCAATGCCTGCCGCAGCCAATGGCTCCGCCAGCGGATGTCTTTTTCCGGCAACTGCATCACGATGCGCCTGCCGCGGACAAGCGGCGCTCCACCAGCCTGACCCAAAGACTGGCGCCCATCGGCAGGATAGCGTCGTTGAAATCGTAATTGGTGTCGTGCGCGGCGGCCTGGTGCGCGTCGTCCGCCTGGCCAAGCAAGAAATAGCAGCCCGGCCGCTGTTCCAACATGTAGCAGAAATCTTCAGAACCCATCTCGGGAGGCGGATCGACGACGAGACGTTCCGAGCCCATCACCTCGTTCGCAATCGCGATCATCGCGTCGGCTTGCGCCGGAGTGTTGATCGTCGGCGCGAAGGGCGTTTCGTAGCGAATATCGACGCTGGCGCCAAAAGCTTCAGCCTCGTTTTTCGCGATGCGGCGGATTGCCATCTCCAGCGTCTTTTGAACCTGATGGTCGAAGGTGCGCACGGTGC
>NZ_RZTF01000270.1:6114-9049 GCF_004023175.1 Mesorhizobium sp. M7A.F.Ca.MR.362.00.0.0 | reverse complement strand
AGTTGGCGCCCCTGGCACGCCCGCAAATCACAGTTCCCATCACCTCGATCCAGTATGCCTTTGACGAATCGCGCAATCTGAAAGGCGCGCTGGTCGCGGCCGCCCTGGTGCTGATGCTGCTTGATACGCTGGCGGTGTTCTGGATGGGCGGCCTGTTTTCACGCCGGCCGCGCCGCGCCGGTGCCGTGACAACCACCGCCGCCATCCTGATTGCGCTGGGTAGCTCGTTCGGTCATGCCGACCTTGCCCGCGCCGACGACGCCAAGCCGGGTGACGAAATTGCCATCGAGGCGATTTCGAAGACCCGCATCGCCTATGTGCTGACCGGCGTGCCGGGCGACGATTCGATCAGCCGCGCCGGGCTCGAGGGCCTGACGCGCTTTCTGGTCGAGAAGACGGCGCTGGAACCGGGTGAGCCGGCCGGCGTCGACATTTCGAGGGACGAGTTGTCGTTCTATCCGCTGATCTACTGGCCGATCGATCCGGCCGCACCGATGCCCAGCCAGGCAGCGATCGCCCGCGTCGACGCCTATATGCAGCAAGGCGGCACGGTGCTGTTCGACACCCGCGACCAGTTCGCCAACGGCATCGGCGCCGATTCAACCAGCCCGGCGACGGAGCGGCTGCGCGACATCCTCGGCAATCTCAACGTGCCGCCGCTGGAACCGGTACCGTCCGACCACGTGCTGACCAAATCCTTCTTCATCCTGCCCGAATTCCCCGGCCGCTTCGCCGGCAGCCCGCTCTGGGTCGAGGCCTCGCTCGACGCCAGCAACGCCGAGAACCGGCCGGTGCGTACCGGCGATGGCGTCTCGCCGATCATGATCACCGCCAATGATTTCGCTGGCGCCTGGGCGGTCGACGAGAACGGCGATGGGCTGCTGCCAACTGTGCCGGCAGACCCGATGCAGCGCATCTACGCGCTGCGCGCCGGCGTCAACATCATGATGTACATGCTGACCGGCAACTACAAATCCGACCAGGTGCACGTGCCCATACTGCTCGAACGGCTGGGGCAGTAGGATGAGTTTGTTTGATGCCCTCCGGTCGCGGATAAACCCTCCCCAAAAAGAGGAGGGTAAGGAATGAATTGGTCGATCTCCTTCGAACCGCTGATCTCCTGGCCACTGCTGACCTTGGCGCTGGTGCCGCTGGCGCTGCTTGCGCTGGTCGGCCTGTGGTTTCGCCAGCGCGGTTCGGTCTTCCGCTTCATCGCCCTTCTGGCGCTCGCCGCCGCTTTGTTCAACCCGGTGTTCCTCAACGAGGAGCGCGAGCCGCTGAAAAGTGTTGTCGCCCTCGTCGTCGACCGCAGCCAGAGCCAGGATATCGGCGACCGCACCAAGCAGACCGACGAGGCGTTGGCCGGGCTGCAGCAGCGGCTTGGCCGCTTCAAGCAGTTCGACGTGCGCGTCGTCGAGGCCGGCAAATCCGAGGCCGCCGAGGAGCGCACCGAGACACGGCTGTTCGGCGCGCTTGAAGGCGCCTTCCGCGACGTGCCGCCGTCACGCATCGGCGGCGCCATCATGATCACCGATGGCGAGGTCCATGACGCGCCCCCCGGTGCGCCCGATTTCAACGCCCCGCTGCATGCTTTGATCACCGGCAACGATCACGAGAAGGATCGCCGCATACGTTTCGAGAACGCCCCGCGCTTCGGCCTTGTCGGCAAGCCGCTCGACATGACCTACCGCGTCATCTCGACCGAAAACGAGACCGGCCCGGTCGATGTGCGCGTTTCGGTCAATGGCGAACAGGTCGCGGTCGAGCACGCCACTGTCGGCCAGGCGATGCCGTTGCAGGTCACCATTCCGGGCGCCGGCCGCAACATTGTCGAACTCGCCATCGATCGCGAACCGGGCGAACTGACCGACACCAACAACCGCGCCATCGCGCTCATCGACGGCATTCGCGAGAACTTGCGCGTGCTGCTCGTCTCCGGCGAGCCGCATGCCGGCGAACGCACCTGGCGCAACCTGCTGAAATCCGACGCCTCGGTCGATCTCGTCCATTTCACTATCCTGCGGCCGCCGGAAAAGCAGGACGGCACGCCGATCAACGAATTGTCGCTGATCGCCTTCCCGACCCGCGAACTGTTCGTCGAGAAGATCAAGGATTTCGACCTCATCATTTTCGACCGCTACCAGCACCGCGACGTGCTGCCGATCCTCTATTACGACTACATCTCCGAATATGTCGAAAAGGGCGGCGCGCTGCTGATCGCGGCCGGCCCCGAATATGCCGGCGAAAGCTCGATCGCGCGTACGCCGCTGATGTCCGCCCTGCCGGCGATGCCGACCGGCGAGGTGGTCGACAAGGCCTTCTATCCGCGCCTCACCGAACTCGGCCAGCGCCACCCGGTGACGCGTGGGCTGGATGGCTCTGCCACCGAGCCGCCGCACTGGAGCCGCTGGTTCCGCACCATCGGCGTGCAGAATCCCGAAGGCGCAGTGGTGATGAAGGGCGCCGACAACCGGCCGCTGCTGTTGCTCGACCGTAAGGGCGAAGGCCGCGTCGGCATGCTGCTGTCCGATCAGGGCTGGCTGTGGGCGCGCGGCTTCGAGGGCGGCGGCCCGCATGTCCAGCTCTACCGGCGCATCGCCCACTGGCTGATGAAGGAGCCTGAGCTCGAGGAAGAGCGGCTGACCGCCGACGGCCGCGGCATGGTGCTGGAAATCCGCCGCCAGACGATGGCCGACGATCCCGGCCCCGCGCAGATCATCACCCCATCCGGCAAGACCTTGACCGTCAAGCTCGAGAAATCCGAGCCCGGCGTCTTCCTCGGCAGCGTCGAGACCAGCGAGATCGGCCTCTATCAGGTCGCCAATGGCGACCTCACCGCGCTCGCCCATGTCGGGCCGGTCAACGCCCCGGAATTCGCCGACGTCATTTCCACCGAAAGCCGGCTGAAGGCGCCGGCTGAAGCCACCGGCGGCAG
>NZ_RZTF01000270.1:0-6085 GCF_004023175.1 Mesorhizobium sp. M7A.F.Ca.MR.362.00.0.0 | reverse complement strand
CGGCAGCGTGCGCCGGCTGGCGTCGTCCACAGCCCTTGGCAGCGACGTGACGCTACCCTCCATCGTGCCTGTGCGCTCGGCTGGTGCCGCGTCCGGCAACGACTGGATCGGACTGCGCACCACGGACGACAGCGTGCTCAAGGCCGTCTCGCGCGTGCCGCTGTTCGGCGGCTTCCTCGGCCTCGGCCTGCTGCTTCTGGCAATGGGTTCGATGTGGTACCGCGAAGGACGGTAGAGCTACTCCTCCGGCTCCGTCGTGAACATCAGCGGATAGCCCTTGGCCTTGCCGGCATCGGTGGCGCGCGTCGCCTTGGTCTCGGCGACATCCCTGGTGAACACGGCGACGACGCAGACGCCGCGACGATGCGCGGTGATCATCACCCGATGCGCCTGGTCTTCGCTGAGTTTGAACTCACCCTTCAGCACCGTCACGACGAATTCGCGCGGCGTGAAATCGTCATTGATGAGGATGACCTTGTAGAGCTTTGGCCGTTCGACCTGCGGCTTGACCTGGACGCGCGGTTTTGTGGTGATTTCAGGCATTGGAACCGACAGTTAGAGCAATTCCAGGAAAAGTGTAAAACGGTTTCCGCCCGGAATTGCGTCAAGACAAAGGATCAGAACGGTTCGCCGTTTCCACGAAACGGTGAATTGCTCTGGCGTAGCAACCCTGCCGCCATTCTGGCACCAGCGAAAGCGGTCGTCCATTTTGGTCGACGCGCGAAAACCAGTGTCCGCCGACGCGGCCATTCACAATCATGTGGGAAAGTGTCGGTTGCCGTTCAACGGCCCTGGCGGCCGAACATGCGACGGCTGGGAATCTGCCGCGCGGTCGTGGCGGGCCGGATATCGGGGTGAAAGCGGTTTCCACCCGCATCCGCCCGGCGTTCCAGCCAGACCGTGATCGGCCACGCGGCGACGCAGATCAACGTCGCGCCTGTCAGCACGATCAGCAGCCAGGTCTGTGCCGGCGTGATGTAGTCCCAGTTGGTGGAAATCGCAGGCGCGAACAGCGAAGGCTCGGTGCGTCCGGTGGCCGGATCGGGCACCGGGCTGGCGGTGAACAGGATCAGCACCCTGGCGACGCCGGTGGCAACCAGGCCGCCGATCACCATCGAGCGCAAAATGGACGAAAGCCGCTTCTTCATGCGGATTGTCCTACACCGTCGGCGTTGCAAACGGGTTAAGTGTCAGTCGAGGCGGAAGCTGCCGGTGCCAGACTTCGTCAAGATCAGTTGAGCCCATCGACCCGCTTCATCGCCAACGTCAGGGCTTCAGCGGTTCGGACAGGAAGAAGTCCGCTCCAGCCGAAACCAGCTGGAGCGGCCTTGGTCAACAGGCCGGCATTTTGTGCCGGACCTTATCAGGTCTTCGGGGCGTCCTTCTTGACGGCCTTCTCGGCAGACTTCTTGTGCTTCTTGACGGTCTTCTTGACGACCTTCTTCGGAGCAGCCTTGGCCGGAGCGGCAGTCGCCGGAGCTGTGGTCGTCGAAGCAGCCGGAGCAGCGGTCGTGGTGGCGGCGGCGTTGCCGAGAGCCGGCATCGCGAAAGCGAGAGCGACGGCGAGACCGGTGGCGGAGAGGATGGACTTTTTCATGGCTTCGTTTCCTTTTTATGCGGGTCAAGTTTCTGAGTGCTACTGAACCGGGTCGTTCGGCGTCACTCCAAGCAGCTTCAAAGCATTGGCGAGCATCCGGATGCCCTGCGCCTGTTTCTTGGCGGCGCAGTACCGGTTGCCCTTTCTCTGAAGTGCCTTTGCCGCGGTGACCTGCGTTGCCGTGGCATGGGTTTCGAGGGCTTCATCAAATTGGTGGCTGAGATTGGCGCACCGTTCGCTCCGGGTTGTGAGCGTGGCCTTTGCGTCCGATTGTCCGACAGCGGCAGTGACCAGGCAGAAGCCCAGCAACGCACCCAACAAACTGATCGACAACCTTGGCATCGGTTTATCCGTAAACCCGGAGACTAGCGTCGCAGCCGATGACCTGACCGCCACGAGACCAGTTATGCCTTTGAAATTTTTCAGGAGTTTTTCTGAACTGTAGAATTTTGTTTCTGGAGTGTGTCTGAGAAAGCCGGTGTGAACCCATCATAGCCACTGGCCAACATATGGCCTGAATTCTATCGTGTGGGTTGCGACAGAAGGGCTTGGCAACAATGACAGGGCTGCTGTGAAATCCGACGCACACATACTGATCGTCGACGACGACAAGGGTATTCGCGACCTGCTGCAGGAATTCTTCCAGAAGCGGGGCCTGCACACCTCGGTTGCCGCCGACGGCATCGAGATGGAGACCATCCTGCGGCGCGTCCAGGTGGACCTCATCGTCCTCGACGTGATGCTGCCCGGCAAAAGCGGGCTGGAGCTGTGCCGCGACCTGCGCGCCCAGTATTCGACGCCGATCATCATGCTGACCGCCGTCACCGAGACGACAGACCGCGTCGTCGGCCTGGAAATGGGCGCCGACGACTATGTGCCCAAACCATTCGATCCGCGCGAGCTTTTGGCGCGTATCCGCGCCGTGCTCAGGCGCAATGGCGCCGCCGAGCCCAAGCGCGCCTCCACCAAGCAGATCTACCGCTTCGCCGGCTGGACGATGGATTGTGCTCGGCGCCGGCTGATCGCACCCGACGATGTCAGGGTCGAGCTGACCATGGCCGAATTCAACCTGCTGCAGACCTTCGTCAAGAGCGCGCAGCGCGTGCTGACCCGCGACCAGCTCATCGAGCTGTCCGGCGGCGACAGCGACTATTCCTTCGACCGCAGCATCGACATCCTGGTCAGCCGGTTGCGACGCAAGATGGAAGACGACCCGAAGACGCCCAAGCTGATCCTGACCGTGCGCAGCGGCGGCTACCAGTTCCTGCCCGAGACGACCTCCGAATGAGACGTTTCCTGCCGCAGACCTTGCCTGTCTGGGTGCTGCTGATCGTCATTGCCGGCCTGCTGATCAGCCAGGTCGCGACCCTCTACATCGTGTCGCGCGACCGCGCCGCCGCCAACGACGTCGTCGACCTCTACCGGCTCAACGACCGTGCCTTCTCGCTGGTGCAGCTCATGCATGACGCCAGTCCGGACGAGCGCAAGGCGACGGCGAGCGGCCTGTTCAATTCAACCTATGCGCTCACCGTTTCGGACACACCGGCGGTCACTTCGTCGATCGCCGGTGACGACGAACTGGCCGAACTCGAAGACATCCTCGTCGGCAGGCTGTCGAAATTCGGCATCACCGATGCACGCGTACGCCGCGATCCGGCGACGCGCGAGGCCGATGACGCGGACGGCACGGCCCCGGGACCCGACATCGGCCAGGTCGAGCGCGACCTTCTGGTATTGGCCGCCGACTTCGCCCAGAGCGACAAGCTGACGGCCTCGCTGCGCTTCGCCGACGGCCAATGGCTGAACTTCACCGAGCCGATCACGCCGGTCGGCCCGATCCTGAGCTTCGACAGCCTGCCGCTCTATTCGCTGATCGCAGGGCTGGTGGTGATCATGTCGATCTGGTCGCTGCGCCGGCTGACGGCGCCCTACCGGATGATGGAAACCGCCGTGAACCGGATCGGCAAGGATCTAAAGAGCCCGCCGATCGCCGAGAGCGGCAGCCGCGAGGTCCGTGCCGCCGCCAAGGCGATTAACGCCATGCAGGCAAGGTTGCGCGAATATGTCGAGGACCGCGAACATCTGGCGGCGGCATTGGCGCATGATCTGCGCACGCCGATGACCAGGATGCGCCTGCGCCTGGAGCTGTTGCGCAAATCGGCGGTCCGCGAGGCATTGGCGCACGACCTCGCCGATGTCGAGGGCATCGCCAGCTCGGTGATCGACTTCGCCACCTTCGAAGTGACCGAGGAAAAGAACGAACGCATCGATTTCTGGTCGCTCGTGGAATCGATCGCCGACGGCTATGACGACGTATCGTTCGACGACGAGACCCGTTCGCGCGGGCTGATCTGCATGGCGCGGCCGGTCGCGCTCAAGCGCTGTGTCACCAATCTGGTGCAGAACGCGGTCACCTACGGCAAGAAGGCGCATCTTTCGCTGCGCCGGTCGGAAGACATGATCCTGCTCACCATCCGCGATGAAGGGCCCGGGATACCGCAGGCACAGATCGACGCCGTGTTCGGCTCGTTCGTGCGCCTCGAACAATCGCGCAACCGCCAGACCGGCGGTCTGGGCCTCGGCCTGACCATCGCCCGCAACATCGCGCGCGCCGCCGGCGGCGAGATCCGATTGTCCAACAACCCGGGCGGCGGCCTGCTGACGCAACTGCGCCTGCCGCTGGCGGCTTAAAAAAAGAGGTGCGATTGGTCGCCGCGCCTCGTCGCCGTTGGTTCCGAAGAACCTACCGCCGCAGCACCGCGCTCAGCACATCGCGGATACCGATGGCGCCGACGAAGCGCGACTGATCGTCGAACAGCGCCACAGGAGCGGTCTGCGAACGGTGCATGGCCAGCATCACGGTTTTCAGCGAGGTGCCCGGATTGGCCCAGAACACTTGCGCGGCTTCTTCGGATTGGCCTTCGACGTCGGCGCACGACACCCAGACCGCCGGCTTGCCATCGCGTTCGGCCGCCGCCACAAGCCCGTGATCATCGATCTTGAAGCGCGTTGTCTTGCGGCGGTCGAGCCACACCCAGCCGTCCTTGCCGTGCTCCAGATCGCGACGGTCGCGCATCACGTTCCAGGCGGTCAGCACCGACAGCGGGTTCACATTGGCGATGAAGTCGCGGACATAATCGTTGGCGGGCCGCAGCACGATGTCCTCCGGCGCGCCGGTTTGCACGATGCGCCCACCCTCCATGATGGTGATGTGGGAACCGATCTTCAGCGCTTCCTCGAGGTCGTGGCTGACGAAGATGATGGTCTTCTTCAATTCGGCCTGCAGCTGCAGCAATTCGTCCTGCAGCTTGGTGCGGATCAGCGGGTCGAGCGCCGAGAACGGCTCGTCCATCAGCAGGATCGGCGCCTCGGTGGCGAAGGCCCGCGCCAGGCCGACGCGCTGCTGCATGCCGCCCGAGAGCTGCCAGGGATATTTCTTCTCGAAGCCAGAGAGGTTGACGAGCTCGAGCGTGCGCTTGATACGCTCGCCTTGCTCCGCCTTGGACAGGCCCATGATCTCCAGCGGCAGCCCGACATTGCGCTCGATCGTCCGCCACGGAAACAGCGCGGCGGCCTGAAAGACATAGCCATAGGCGCGTTTCTCGCGCGCCTGCTCTGCTGTCATGCCATTGACCGAAATCGTCCCCGAGGTCGGCTTCTCCAGATCGGCGATGACGCGCAGCAACGTGGTCTTGCCGCAGCCCGAAGGGCCGATGAAGGAGACGAACTCCCCCTTGCCGATGGTGAGATCGACGTTTGACAGCGCCTGCACCGGCCCGTCATTGGTCTGGAAGGTCAGTCCGAGTTTGCTTGCCGCGACGACGGCTGGCGAAGTCCCCGTCATCGGCTGCCGCCTGCCTGTTTCCGTCCCTGCGGCGGCTGGAATCCGATTGCTTTTATCGCGATGTTGTTTTCCACTTATCCTGTCCCATTTGGCCCTGTCCCACTGACCTTGTCCCACTCGATCGACGCCCGGAGTTTCCCCGATGTCGCCCAAACCCACCTGTCATCTTATCCGCCCTGAAAGCACTTATGAAGGCAAGCAGGGATTGACCTATTTCGCCGGCATCGCCGCCGAGACCGTCGGCGCCTCCGGCATCTGCATGCACATGCTCACCATGCCGCCCGGCGCACGCGCCAAGGCGCATATGCATGAGAGCCACGAGACGGCGATCTACGTGCTCTCCGGCGAAGTCCACACCTGGTACGGCGACCGGCTCGAGCATCATATCGTCGTCAAGGCCGGCGACCTCTTCTACATTCCGGCCGGCGTGCCGCATCTGCCGGCCAATCTGAGCAGCGCCCCGTCTTCGGCCGTCATTGCCCGCACCGATCCCAACGAACAGGAAAGCGTCGTCCTGCTGCCGGAACTGGATGCACTGGTCGCCTGAAGCCGGTATCGACGGGCTAGGATCCCACCGGTCAATTGCCCGAGGTTTGCGCTGCCCCTCATCGCCCTGCCGGGCACTTCTCCCCGTATAGTGACGG
>NZ_RZTF01000269.1:5501-9075 GCF_004023175.1 Mesorhizobium sp. M7A.F.Ca.MR.362.00.0.0 | reverse complement strand
GAGCCGAATCGTCCCCTGAAATCACGCTCGCCGATGAGCGCGCCGTCATACGCGTCGCCGATGCCATCGACCGCGCGGTCGATGCCCAGGATTGGCGGCTCGCCCGTAGTTACTTCGCCGACCGCGTCACCGTCGACTTCAGCAGCCTGAGTGGGCAGCCTGCGGCCACCATCGCGTCGGACGACCTGATCGGGACCTGGGCCGCCAACCTCAGGGGCAACAAGACCAGCCTGCACCTGCGCACCAACCATCAGGTCGCCATCGACGGCGACGCCGCGACTGTCTCCTCCAACGGCTACGCCTGGAACCGGATGGAAGGCAATGGCGAACCGCTATGGGAAGTCTGGGGCACCTACGAACACCACCTGACCCGTTCGGGAGCCAACTGGAGCGTGGACGGCTTCACATTCCGCATGACGCATGAACGCGGCAACCCGTGGGTCAAGACGACCCCCGGACAGGATCGGCATTGAAGATTGGATCAGGATCGGAGCGACATCATGACCATGCCCTTCTACACCCTTGGCAGCAGCGGGCTTCGTGTCACCCGGCTGGCGCTCGGAACCATGACCTTCGGCACCGAATGGGGCTGGGGCGCCGACAAGGAGACGGCCCGCGCCCTGGTCGATGCCTATGTCGAGGCAGGCGGCAATTTCTTCGATACGGCCGATGCCTATACCGGCGGCACCTCCGAGACCTGGCTTGGCGAGTTCATAGCCGAACGCGGTCTGCGCGACAGAGCGGTGATCAGCACCAAGTTCAGCATGAATCTGGAGCAGGGCAATCCGAATGCCGGCGGCAACGGCCGCAAGAACATCATCCGCGCCGTCGAAGGCTCGCTGAAGCGGCTCGGCACCGATTATATCGACCTCTATGTCCTGCATGCCTGGGACAGGCTGACTTCACCGGAAGAGGTGATGCGGACGCTGGACGATCTGGTACGCGCCGGAAAGATCCGCCATGTCGGTCTCTCCGACGTCCCCGCCTGGTACGCGAGCCGGGCGCAGTCCATCGCCGAGCAGCGCGGCTATGAACCGGTTTCGGCGCTGCAGCTCGAATATTCGTTGGTCGAGCGCAACATAGAGCATGAATTCGTGCCGTTCGGCACGCGCTATGGCGCCGGCATCATGGTCTGGAGCCCGCTGGCCAGCGGCTTGCTGAGCGGCAAATATCGTTCAGATACAATCAGCAACGCCGGCGGCAGGCTGGAGGCGATGCGCGGTTCGACCAATCCCGGCTTCCAGAAATTCACCGACCGCAACTGGGCAATCGTTGCCGAACTGGAAAAGGTCGCCGGAGAGCTTGGCCGCGGCATGGCCCAAATCGCCTTGAACAGGGCGGCAACGCGGCCCGGTGTCGCTTCGGTGATCATCGGTGCGACCAGGCTCGATCAGCTCAGGGACAATCTCGGTGCGCTCGATTTCGAGATTCCCCAAGAGCTCCTGGCAAGGCTCGACGCAGTCAGCCTGCCGGTCACGCCGTTCCCGTACTCGTTCTTCGGTCCGGAAATCCAGGGCGGCCTTACCGGGGGCCAGGCCGTCGGCTACAAGCCGGCGGGCTATTTCCCCGACCTGCTCATGGCAGGTGCATTTGCCGGCGTGAGTTGACAAAAGGCGAGAGAATTCCGGGTCGGGCGCCGCGTGACATCGCGGCGCCCTTCGTGTATCGGAACGCCATTGTTTCGGATGGCGCGCCTGCGCGAGAGCAGCCACCCGGAACGCGCCACATGCAAATGAAGAGGCCCAGATGACGGTGAAGCCCCTCTACCGACGTGTCTTGCTGAAAGCGTCGGGCGAAGCGTTGATGGGCGAGCAGCATTTCGGCATCGACGTGTCAGTGGTGGATCGCATCGCCGGCGACATCGCCGAGGCGCGTGCATTGGGCATCGAGGTCGGCGTCGTCATCGGCGGTGGCAACATCTTTCGCGGCGTGGCCGTTGCCTCCAAGGGCGGCGACCGTGTTACCGGCGACCACATGGGCATGCTTGCCACGGTGATCAACTCGCTGGCGCTGCGCACGTCGTTGAACAAGATCGGCGTCGACGCCGTGGTGCTTTCGGCGATCGCCATGCCCGAACTTTGCGAGAGCTTTTCGCAGCGCCAGGCGACCGCCTACATGAACCAGGGCAAGGTGGTGATCTTTGCCGGCGGCACCGGCAATCCATTCTTCACCACTGATTCGGCCGCAGCCCTTCGCGCCGCTGAAATCGGCGCCGACGCGCTGTTCAAGGGCACTCAGGTCGACGGCGTCTACTCGGCGGACCCGAAGAAGGACCCGAATGCAACGCGTTTCGAGCGCATCAGCCATGGCGAAGTCATAAATCGCGGCCTTTCCATCATGGATACTGCTGCGATTGCACTTGCGCGCGAAAACAACATTCCGATAATCGTCTATTCGATCCACGAAAAAGGTGGTTTCGGCGATATTCTGAGGGGCGGCGGCCGCTGCACGGTCGTCGCGGACGATTGATCGGCGGCCTGACCCGAAAAGGGAAGCCGGTTTTCGAAAGTTCGATTCGAAGACGGCCCCGAAGCAGTGAGCCCGCATTAGACGGGTCGAGGAGATAAAGATGAGTGGTGAGTACGACGATCTCAAGCGGCGCATGGATGGGGCCATTGCCGCGTTCAAGCATGATCTGGCCTCGCTGCGGACCGGTCGCGCCTCCAGCAATCTGCTCGATGCGATCCAGGTGCAGGCCTACGGCACCACCATGCCGATCAATCAGGTCGCCAACGTCTCGGTGCCGGAGCCGCGCATGATCTCGGTATCGGTATGGGACAAGTCGATGGTTGGCGCGGTCGCCCGCGCGATCCGCGAATCCAATTTGGGGTTCAACCCGATCGTAGACGGCACCAACCTCAGGATTCCACTTCCCGAACTTAACGAACAGCGCCGCAAGGAACTGGTCAAGATCTCGCACACCTACGCCGAGAACGCCCGTGTCGCCGCGCGCCATGTGCGCCGCGACGGCATGGACTTCCTGAAGAAGGCGGAGAAGGACGGCGACATCAGCGAAGACGATCAGCGCAAACGCTCGGACCAGGTCCAGAAACTTACCGACGAGACGATCAGCACCATCGACCACCTGCTTTCCGATAAGGAAGCTGAAATCATGCAGGTTTAGGGTCATGGCCGCCGGCTGACCCGAAAGCGAGAACATGGCAACGCCCGCGCATGTCGCGATCATCATGGACGGAAACGGACGCTGGGCCAAGGCGCGCGGCATGCCCCGTCTTGCGGGCCACCGTGCCGGTGTCGAGGCGCTGCGCAAGACGGTGCGCGCGGCACCCGGGCTCGGCATTTCCTACCTGACCGTCTATGCTTTCTCGTCGGAGAACTGGTCGCGGCCGAAGTCCGAGGTCAGCGACCTGATGGGCCTCTTGAAAATGTTCATCCGCCGTGACCTTGCTGAACTGCACCAGAGCGGTGTGCGGGTTAGAATCATCGGTGACCGGGCAGGGCTGCAGTCTGATATCAGGGGACTGCTCGACGAGGCCGAAACGCTGACGGCCGCAAACGAATCGCTGACGCTGGTGATCGCCTTCAACTATGGCGGACGAGACGAAATCGTTCG
>NZ_RZTF01000269.1:4754-5471 GCF_004023175.1 Mesorhizobium sp. M7A.F.Ca.MR.362.00.0.0 | reverse complement strand
TTGCCGGCGCGCTTGATACGCAAGGCATTCCCGACCCGGAATTGGTCATTCGCACCAGCGGCGAGCTTCGGCTGTCGAACTTCCTTCTGTGGCAAGCCGCCTATAGCGAACTCGTCTTCCTGCCTTGCTACTGGCCCGACTTCAGCCGCGAGCACCTTGCGGAAGCTTTGCGTGAGTTTGCTGGCCGCGAACGCCGTTTCGGCGGACTTGGGGGCCAGGACGTCGCTTCGCGACCGGCCGCGGGATGAGCAATCTTCAACTGCGTATCGTTTCGGCGATCGTGCTCGCCATCATCACTCTCGGCTTGACCTGGATCGGCGGTTTGCCGTTCCGGCTGCTGTGTGCCGTGATCGTAGCGGCGATCTTCTATGAATGGACCCGCATGTCGCGGCCAACCGGGGCAACGGGCCTTGGTTTCCTGCCGGAAGCACTGCTGGTTGTCTTCATTGGCGCCTTGATTGGCGGTCTGGCCGCCTCCTGGCTGCTGCCGCTTGTGGCGGCCATCGTTGCCGCAACGGCGATAGCCGCCTCGGTTCGCAAGACCGGACAATGGGATGCGAGCGGCCTTGCCTATGCCGCGGTTTCAGGCCTGTCGCTCGCCTTGCTGCGCGATGGCGATCGTTCAGGCCTCATTGCCATCCTGTTCCTGTTCGCTGTCGTCTGGGCCACCGATATCCTTGCCTATTTCGTTAGCCGAGCCGTTGGGGGGGCGAAACT
>NZ_RZTF01000269.1:458-4744 GCF_004023175.1 Mesorhizobium sp. M7A.F.Ca.MR.362.00.0.0 | reverse complement strand
TCGCCCGGCAAGACGCGCAGCGGCGCACTCGGCGGCGCTGTCGGCGGCGTCGTCGCCGGGCTGGTCCTCGCCGCAGCTGCCGGTGTCGGCAATCTGGCATTGCTCGGCCTGGTCGCGCTCGTGCTGTCGATTGTCTCGCAGGCAGGCGACCTGTTCGAATCCTGGATCAAGCGCCGCCATGGCCGCAAGGACTCAGGTGCGCTCATCCCGGGCCATGGCGGCGTCATGGATCGCGTCGATGGGCTTGTCGCAGCGGCATTCGCCCTATACGTCATCGGCTGGATTTCGGCGAACGCCGATCATCCGGCGCAGGGTCTGTTTCCCGTTTGAGCGATGTCATTTCAGGGTCCTTTGCGCGGTGCGCCTTGGATTCGCCCGGATTGGTGTCACAGTCACGGCGCAGTCTGCGCCGTGGAAGAATTTGAGGGTTTGTCTTGAACGAGATTCTTCACGCGCTTTTCAGCACAGAAGGCTTTGTCCTCGGCACGCTGGTGCCATTCCTCTTCGTGCTGACCGTAGTCGTGTTCGTCCACGAAATGGGCCATTACCTTGTCGGGCGCTGGTGCGGCATCGGCGTCAGGGCCTTCTCGATCGGCTTCGGCCCGGAACTCTTCGGCTTCAACGACAGCCACGGCACGCGCTGGAAACTGTGTGCGATACCGCTTGGCGGCTATGTAAAATTCGTCGGCGACATGAACGCCACATCGAGCCAGCCCACGTCGGAAGAAATTGAAACGCTGACCGAGGACGAGCGCAAGGTCGCTTTTCACACTCAGCCGATCTGGAAGCGCGCGGCAACGGTGGTGGCCGGACCATTGTTCAATTTCCTGCTGACGATCGTCGTCTTTTCCGTGCTGTTCACCGCCTATGGCCGCTATGTCGCCGAGCCCATGGTGGCCGAGGTGACCGCCGACAGCCCGGCGGCGAAGGCCGGCATCCTTCCCGGCGACCGATTCGTCAGTGTCGACGGCAACAAGGTCGAAACCTTTGGCGACGTCCAGCGCCTGGTCTCGGGCCGTGCCGACGACGCAATCACCTTCGTCATGTTGCGCGACGGCCAGGAGGTCACTGTGACCGCGGCGCCGCGGCTGATGGAACAGGAAGACGCGCTCGGCAACAAGGTCAAGGTCGCCGTGATCGGTGTCGTCAACAACAAGGAACTCGGTCAGCCGAGGCTGATCACCTACACGCCGGTCGGAGCGGTCGCGGCGGCGGTCGAGGAAACCGGTCACGTCATCCAGCGCACCGGCCAGTTCCTGCAGCGCTTTGTTGTCGGGCGCGAAGACAAATGTCAGCTGGGCGGTCCGGTAAAGATCGCCGACATGGCGGGCAGGGCTGCGAAACTGGGATTCGAATGGCTCGTGCAGCTGGTTGCACTGCTATCCGTTGGCATCGGAATTCTGAACCTTTTGCCGATTCCCCCCCTCGACGGCGGTCACCTCTTGTTCTACGGGGTGGAGGCTGTCATTCGCCGTCCAGTGTCGGAACGGATGATGGAAATGGCCTATCGGGCCGGGTTGCTTCTGGTGCTGTGCTTCATGGGGTTCGTTTTTTGGAACGATCTGTTTGGGTGCTGAAATCATGAAGAAATTTGGCTTCTGCATGGACGATGTTGAGACGCCGTTTACCATGCAAGGGGATATGAGTGACGCGAAAGCCACGCCGCAGGGTTAAGTAAATACAAATTAACCAGAAGCCTTGCGTGTAGGGAAAATCCGGTTAATACGGTAGGGGAAATTACCGCACGTCCGGTTTTCTCGCCGTGGGGACTACGAGAAAAGGTTATTAAGCCCGATGAAGGCAGCATCCAAGTTTCTAAGCGCCGCGTCCGCGGTGACCCTGTCCGCGGCCATGGTCGTGCCAGGCGCGCTCGCAGTGCAGTTCGTTGCCACATCGGCGGCTGAAGCCGCTGTCGTCAGCAGAGTGGAAGTGAGCGGCAACCAGCGTATCGACGCTGAGACCATCCGCAATTACATCACCATCAAGCCGGGCAAGGCGTTCTCCAGTTCCGATATCGACGGTGCGGTCAAGGCACTGTTCGGCACTGGCCTGTTTTCGGACGTGCAGATCAACCAGGTCGGCTCGACGCTGGTGGTCAAGGTCGCCGAGTACCAGGTGGTCAACCAGGTGCTGTTCCAGAACAACAAGAAGCTCAAGGACAATGCGCTTGCGGCGGCGGTGCAGCTGAAGCCGCGCGGAACGTTCTCACAGGCGACGCTCGATGCCGACGTGGAATCGGTCAAGGCTGCTTACCGGCGCATTGGTCGCGACGATGTGACCGTGACCACGCAGGTTATGCAGCTTGGCGACAATCGCGTAAACGTTGTCTTCAACATCGTTGAAGGCGATCGCACGCAGATCGCGGCGGTCAATTTCGTCGGCAACAGTGCCTATTCCAGCCGCCGCCTGGCGGATATCATCAATACCAAGCGCTCGTCCTGGCTTTCCTTCGTCCTGCGCGACGACGTCTATGACGACGACAAGCTGCGCGCGGACGAGGAGCTGCTGCGCCGCTTCTACTACAATCACGGTTATGCCGACTTCCAGGTCGTGTCCGCTGTCGGCGAGCTCGACAGCGCGACGAACAAGTACACGGTCACCATCACCGTCCAGGAAGGCGACCGCTACACGTTCGGCGACGTCAGCGTCGAGAGCTCGATCCCTGAAGTCGACGGCAAGTCGCTGGAATCGGTGATCGAGACCCACAAGGGTGATGTCTACAACGCCAAGAACGTCGAGGACTCCATCATCGCGCTGACCGAGAAGGTGGCCGGTTCCGGCTATGCCTTCGCGCAGGTCACGCCGCGCGGCGACCGGAATTTCGAGAACCACACCATTTCGGTCGTCTACACGATCGACCAGGGCACCAAGGCCTATATCGAGCGCATCGAGATCCGCGGCAACGATCGCACGCGTGACTATGTCATTCGCCGCGAGTTCGATGTCAGCGAAGGCGACGCCTTCAACCAGGTGCTCATCCAGCGCGCGAAGAAGCGCCTGGAAAACCTGAATTACTTTGAGAAAGTCGACATCTCGACCGTGCCGGGCTCGCAGCCTGACCAGGTCGTTCTGGTGGTCGATGTGGTCGAGAAATCGACCGGCGAGTTCTCGGTGGGCGCTGGTTATTCGACCGGTGGCGACACGGCCGGTCCGTCGGTCGAAGGATCGGTGACCGAGCGCAACTTCCTCGGTCGTGGCCAGTTCATCAAGCTGTCGGCGGGCGGCGGCAAGAATTCACGCGACTACAGCCTGTCCTTCACCGAGCCTTATTTCCTCGGACGGCGCATCGCCGCCGGCTTCGACATCTTCAAGTCGACCAGGGAATACGACAACTACGACAGCGATACCACGGGTGCGACGGTGCGCTTCGGTCTGCCGATCACCGACAGCATCTCGACCCAGTTGGCGTACAACATCTCGCAAGAGAAATATGAGCTGGATGACAGCTGCGATGCAAATGGCGACGGGGTTCCTGATCCCGGTTGCAGTGTTTCCACGGCTATCCTGGACGGCATCGAACAAAGCCCTTGGATCAAGTCGTCGGTCAGCCTCGGGCTGGTCTACAACACCATCGACGATATGAAGAGCCCGCACGAGGGTATCTATGCCACCACGACCGTGGAAGTCGCAGGCCTCGGTGGTGATGCCAAGTTCGTGAAAGTCACGGGCCGCGGCAGCATCTACCAGACGCTGTCGGAGCAGTACGACCTGGTCGGGCTCATTTCAGGTGGCGCTGGCCATGTTGAAGGATACGGCAGCGATGGTCTGCGGATTTTCGATCAGTTCCAGAGCACCGATCGCATGATCCGTGGCTTCGCCTATGGCGGCATCGGTCCTGTCGATACTGCTACTGGCGACCATCTCGGCGGCACGACCTATTTCAATGCGTCGGCAGAGGCCCAGTTCCCGCTCCCGGTCATTCCGGAGAGCTTTGGCTTGCGTGGCGCGGTCTTCGCGGACGCGGCAACGCTCTATGGAAGCAAGGTCGACACCGCTGGCGTCACTCAGGACTCGGTCGGCATGAAGTTGCGTGCCTCGGTCGGCCTCGGCCTGATGTGGGCATCGCCATTCGGTCCGATCCGTATCGACTATGCGATCCCGGTCAAGAAGGAAGCGCGCGACGACGTGCAGGAATTCAACTTCGGCATATCGACCCGCTTCTGATCGGCGGCCAACGATGCTCCCGGGTCCTCAGGGTCCGGGAGAAATGTTCCGACCTAGCTGGATATAGCTTCTGGAATGACCGATCCGGTGTTCTTCGCGCCATCACGCCGGTATACGGCGGG
>NZ_RZTF01000269.1:0-448 GCF_004023175.1 Mesorhizobium sp. M7A.F.Ca.MR.362.00.0.0 | reverse complement strand
GTGCTCGTCGATTCCGGCCACTCCGATATTTCGATCGAAGCACTCGCGCCTGCCAGCGAGGGCGGCGAGAATGCGCTCGTCTTTGTCGATGGCAAGCGTAATTCCGCGCTGATGCCGTCGTTGCGGGCAGCCGCGGTCCTGTGCCCGGCGGAATTTGCCGGCAAGGCGCCGGCAAGCGTTGCCGTTCTCATTCATCCGCGTCCGCAACAGGCCTTCGCGCTGATCGGGCGTCTGCTGTTTCCGAGGGCGGCGACACCAGGGCCAATGACCAGCGAAACCGGCGTCTCGCCGCACGCTCACGTCGATGCGACCGCGCATGTCGAAGCCGGTGCCGTCATCGAGGCCGGCGCGGTGATCGGGCCAGGTGCTTCGATCGGCAGCGGCACCGTCATCGCCCCAAATGCGGTTATTGGACAATCCTGCCAGATCGGCCGCGACGGCTATGTCG
>NZ_RZTF01000268.1:0-9113 GCF_004023175.1 Mesorhizobium sp. M7A.F.Ca.MR.362.00.0.0 | reverse complement strand
ATCTCAAGCCGCTGTTTGCCGGCAAGACCAGTTTCGACATTGCCGGCACCGCCACATCGGCCGGTGGCGTCAGTGTCGACCGCGCCAACATCGACAGCGATGCGGTGCACGGCACCGCGACCGGCATTGTCGATCCTGCCGGCGCCAGCGACCTCTCGGTCGAATTCGCCGCCAAGGGTCCACCCGTGGTGATCAGTGTCGGCAGCAAGGCGCAGCCGATCACGCTGGCGATCAGCAATGCCACCGCCCGCGCCTTCGGCGACGGCAAGGCGCCGATCATCGACATCGGCGCCTCCTTCGTCTCCATCGTCGCCGGCGGCACGCGGCTGGACGATCTGGCGGCCCAGATCCATTCCGACGGTTTTGACATCCAGAACCGCGCCGGGCCGGTCACCGTCAAGCTGGAGGCGGGCGGCCTCAACACCGACGTGGCGACGCTGGCGCCGCTGATCACCGGCAAGATCGATGTCGACCTGGCCGGGTCGGTCAGCAAGGACGCCATTGCCATCGACCAGGGCACGCTGCGTTCCGACGCGCTCAACGCTTCGCTGACCGCGACGGTGGCGCTTGCCGACCTGTCTATGCAGCTCAAGATGAACGCGGATGCCGTGGCGACGGCCTTTCCGCCGCAGATCGCCTCGGTGCTCGGCGCTAGGGTGAAATTCTCGGCCAGCGCGGCCCGCGATCCGCAGGGATCCTTCGCCGCCAATTCGATCGAATTCACCTCCGGCACGCTCAGCGCCGCCGGCACGGCCAGCATGCAAGGCACCGACATCCAGGCCGACATCAAGGGCAAACTGGGCGACGTCTCGGTGCTGTCGCCGACAGTCGGCGTGCCGGCCGCCGGCGGTATCGACTTCGCGCTGTCGGCAAGCGGCGCTATGACGGCGCCGGATTTCACTGTTACCGCCGATAGCGATAGCCTGACGGCATCGGGCCGCACGGTGAAGAGCATCAAGCTGACGGCTAGCGGCAAGGCCGATATCACCAGTCCCGCCGCCAACGTATCGCTGACCGGCTCCGTCGACGACCAGCCGCTCGACATCAAAGCAGCGCTGGTGACGAGCGAAGGCAAGCGTTCGATCAATGGATTCCTGGTCTCGCTGGGCGACAACAAGGTCTCGGGCGATCTCGCGCTCGACGACAAGTACATGCCGCTCGGCACGCTGACGCTCGATGCACCTGCCATCGACCAGCTGGCCGCACTTGCCGGCCAGGCGATAACGGGCGACATCGACGGAACCATCCGCTTCGCGGGGGATGGCGACGCGCCCTCCGTCGCCATCGATGCCAAGAGCACATCGATCGCGCGCGGCGAGGTGGCGGCCAAGGCCATCACCGTCAATGCGCTGATCGCCAATTATCTCAAGGCGCCGGCGATCGCGGGTACGATCAAGGCCGACAGCGTCACCTCCGGGAGCACGGAAATCGGCGGCATCGGCGTCGACCTGAAGCGTGATGGCGACTGGACCAATTTTACCGGCGGCGCCACCATAGCGGGCATTCCGGCGACCGCTGCCGGCCGGGTGAAGATCGCCGACGGCACGACGAGCATCGAGATCGCCTCGGGCGAGGCGACGGTTCGCGGCATCAAGGCGGCAATCGCCCAGGCGTCGACACTGAGTATTGCCAACGGCACGGCCAGCATCGAGAAACTGGCTCTCGATGTTGGCGGTGGCTCGGTGACGCTGTCGGGCACTGCCGGTCAGACGCTCGATCTCGCGGCGCAATTTTCGGCACTGCCCGCGGCGCTCGCCAATGAATTCTCGCCCGGCCTCGATGCTGTGGGCACGCTCAGCGGCACGGCTGGTGTGACCGGACCGCCGGCCGCTCCCGACGTCCGCTTCAATGCGCAACTGGCCGGTGTCGAAACCAGCCAGACCCGGCAGGCCGGGCTCGGACCGCTCGCCGTCGATGCGGCCGGCAGCTACACCATGGCCGGCGGCGTGGTGCTCGATCGGGCGACGCTGACCGGCGACAAGATTTCCGGCAAGGCGACCGGCACCCTCAACCCGAACGGCGCCAGCGATTTCGCGCTCGATCTCATCTCATCCGGCCCCAGCCTGCCCCTGACTGTCGGCAGCGCCGAGAGCCCGGTCAAGATCGAGATCCAGTCCTTGTCGGCAAAGGTGGCGGGCGAGAGCACGCGGGCCCGCCTGGATGTCTCGGCGATCCTGCCCTCGATCGTCACCAGCCCGGCGAGGGTGGAGGGGCTTGCCCTGGCGTTGCATTCGGATGCGTTCGATCTCAAGAACCGTGCAGGGCCGGTTTCCGGCACGGTGTCGGTGGACAAGGTCGGTCTCAACAATCCGGTGATCGCGCCGCTGATCGCCGGCAAGGTCACGGCAGCCGTCAGCGGCCGCCTGACGGCCGACCTGTTTGCCATCGACAGCGGCTCGCTCAAAAGCGATGCATTGAACAGCCAGGTCGCCGGCCAGGTATCGCTGCGAGACGGTGCCATAGACCTCAACCTGAAGGCGGATGCCCCATCGTCGGCCTTGCCTGCGGCGGCGCGCGGCATGCTTGGCGAACGCGCTGAGATCAGCGCCACGCTGAAGCGCGACCCCAACGGCAGCATCAACATAGGCGGATTGAAGTTGACCTCGGGTGCGCTGACCGCCGACGGGCAAGCCAGCCTTGCCGACAACAAGGTGGCCGCCGACATCAAGGGCGCGCTGAGCGACATCTCGCTGCTGTCGAAGGATGCCAAGGGCGCCATCGCCTTCGCGTTGAACGCACAGGGGCCGGCCACGGCGCCGGATCTGTCACTGACCGTCGACAGCGACCGCCTTCTCGTGGCGGCGCGAGAGATCACCGGGTTGAAGCTGACCGCCACCGGCAAGGCCGACGCCGCCAATCCGGCGGCGAATGTGCAACTGACCGGCAATGTCGCCGGCCAGGCGCTGCAAGGCAGTGCGGTGCTGGCGACGGCGGACGGCAAGAGCGCCATCAACGGCCTGCTGCTGTCGCTCGGCAAGAACAGGATTTCCGGCGATCTGGCGCTGGACGAGAAGTTCGTGCCGGTCGGCACCATCGCGCTCGACCTGCCCGATATCGGCCCGCTGGCGGCACTTGCCCTGGAAAAGGCCGAAGGCGACGTGCGCGGCACGATCGCCTTTTCGAAGAACGGCACCGCACCGCAGGTCGCCATCAAGGCGGCGACAGCGTCGATCACGCGCGGCGACCTGCAGGCGAAAGCCGTCTCGATCGATGCGCTGGTCGCCAACTATCTGGCGGCGCCCGTGATCTCCGGAAAGATCCGCGCCGACACCGTCATTTCGGGCGGTACCGTGATCAGCGGCATCGATGTCGATTTGAAGCGCGACGGCGACTGGACCGGTTTTTCCGGCGGCGCAACCGTCAAGGGCATTCCGGCGCGGGCCGCCGGCCGGGTGAAAGTGGCAAACGGCACCACAACTATCGAGCTTGCCTCCGGCCAGGCGACCGTCCAGGGCATCAAGGCGGCCATTGCCCAGGCCTCGACCGTCAGCATAGCCAATGGCACGACGACGTTGGACAGGCTGGTGCTCAACCTCGGCGGTGGCACGGCGACGGTGACCGGCAAGGTCGGCACGGCGCTCGACATCAATGCGACGCTGGCGCGGGTGCCGATGTCGCTCGCCAACAGTTTTTCGCCGGGCCTCGACGCCGCCGGCTCGATTTCGGGCACGGTCAAGGTGACGGGCGCGCCGGCAAATCCCGCCATTGCCTTCAATCTCGACGCGGCGGGCGTGCAGACCTCGCAGACCCGCGGTGCCGGTGTCGGTGCGGTGAGTGTTTCCTCGTCGGGCACCTTCGGCGCCAACAAGCTGACCTTCAATGCCAATGTCAGCGATGGAGCCGGCCTTGGCGTCAAGGGCGGCGGCAGCGTGACGACGGCCGGGACGCCGGCGCTGGTGCTCGACTTCAATGGCGTCGTGCCGTTCGGCCTGCTCAGCCAGAAGCTTGCCGCGCAGGGCCTGTCGCTGTCTGGAACCGCCAATGTCAACGTGCAGGTGCGCGGTCCCGCGACATCGCCCGTCATCGGCGGCAGCGTCAGCACCTCGGGTGCGCGCCTTGTCGATGCGCGCTCCGGCCTCGCCGTCAACGATCTCGCCGCCGATGTCTCGATTGCCGGCGGCGTCGCCAGGATCAACCGGTTGACCGGAACGCTGTCGACGCGCGGCAGCCTGTCGGCCAGCGGCACGGTCGGCATCAACCCGGCGCAGGGTTTTCCGGCCGATTTGTCGATCAAGCTGGTCGACGGCCGCTATACGGACGGAAGGGTGGTGACCGCCAACCTCGGCGGCGACCTGACGATCAAGGGACCGCTGACCTCCGCACCGGTCATTGCCGGCACCGTCAATCTCGCCAAGACGGTGATCACCGTTCCGGACAAATTGCCGGGCTCGCTGGCGGCGCTCGACGTCAAGCACAAGAACGCGCCAGGTGCGGTAAAGGCGCAGGACAAGGCGCTGCGGCCGCCGACGACCAGCGGCAAGGGCGGCGGTAGCGGCCTTGCACTCGATGTCACGGTCAACGCGCCGAACCAGATCTTCATCCAGGGCAGGGGCGTCGATGCCGAACTTGGCGGCTCGCTGAAGCTGACCGGCCCGGCCTCGTCGCCGCAAGCGGTCGGCACCTTCACCCTGCAACGCGGACGGCTGTCGATTCTCGGCAAGCGGCTGACCTTCACCGAAGGCACGGTCGGATTTTCCGGCTCGCTGGTGCCTTATCTCAATTTGACGGCGACCACGACGACGACCGGCGCCACCGTCACCATCGTGGTGTCGGGCGAGGCGACCAATCCGAAGTTCACCTTCTCCTCCGTGCCGGCGCTGCCCGAGGACGAGGTGCTGGCGCAATTGATCTTCGGGCGCTCGATGTCGAACCTGTCGCCGCTGCAGATCGCCCAGTTGGCCGAGGCCGCCGGGCAACTGGCCGGCGTCGGCGGCTCGACGTCGCTGCTGGAAAACCTGCGCAGCGCCATTGGCGTCGACGACCTCGACGTCACCACCGACGACCAGGGCGGCACGGCGGTTTCGGCGGGCAAATACCTCAACGACCGCACCTATGTCACGATCCAGAAAGGCGACAAGCCGGGCTCGGGCAAGGCGACGATCGACCTCAATGTCGGGCGCGGCGTCAAGCTGCGCGGCGAGGCCAACGATGCCGGCGAAGCCAAGGGCGGCATTTTCTACGAGAAGGAATACTGATAGTTCGGCGGGACTTTTGGCCTCATGATGGATCGATTCTGGCGCTGTCCGGGCTGGAGTAAATGTCTCAGTTTAATCGACTACCGAGATTCCAGAAGAATCCGTCGGACAGTAGCAAATTTGCGCCAAGACTGTCGTTATCACGCGAACCGCTCCCCTTTCAAAGTTGCACATTCCCTAACATGTTCTCAATCCACGCCGTCTTTGACATCATGGCCTGGATGCGGAATGTTAAAAGGCGGAAAGCCAACAATGGGAGTTAAGTCATGACAATTTATAAGAGTAATGGCGATCGCGTTCCGGATCACATCCTGGCCATGGCCGAAGAAGCCAAGGCAGGCAAGGTGGATCGCCGCGAATTCCTGGCCATGGCCAGCGTCTTCGGCGCATCGACGGCAATGGCTTACGGCTTGCTCGGCCTCGCCGATCCGACTCCGGCGAAGGCCGAAGAGGTAAAGGGCAAGAAGGGCGGCACGCTGAAGATCGCCCAGTGGATCAAGGATCCCAAGGACCCGCGCAAGGCCGACTGGTCGGAAATCGCCAATGCCGAGCGCCAGGCGCTCGAGCCGCTGGTCAAGTACACGTCCGAATACACGTTCCGCCCCTATCTGCTGGAAAGCTGGGACGTCAACGACGATGCGACGCAGTACACGCTGCATGTGCGCAAGGGCGTCACCTGGTCGAATGGCGATGCCTTCACCGCCGATGACGTCATCTTCAACCTGAAGCGCTGGGCCGACAAGAAAGCCGAAGGCAACTCCATGCCCGGCCGTCTCGGCTCGCTGGTCAAGGACGACAAGCTCGACGAAAGCGCCGTGACCAAGCCGGACGACCACACGGTCGTGCTGAAGCTCACCAAGCCGGACATCGCCCTGATTCCGAACATGTGCGACTATCCCGGCCTCATCGTCCACAAGACCTTCGATGAGAAGGGCGGCGACTTCAAGGCCTGCCCGATCGGCACCGGCCCGTTCGAACTCGTCTCCTACGATGTCGGTCAGAAGGTGGTCTACAAGCGCCGCACCGACGACAAGTGGTGGGATGGCGAAGTGTTCCTCGACGGCCTGGAATTCATCGACTACGGCACCGATCCGGCAGCCATGGTCAGCGCTTTCGAAGCCGGCGAAGTGCA
The DNA here is from genome assembly GCF_004023175.1 of Mesorhizobium sp. M7A.F.Ca.MR.362.00.0.0. NCBI lineage: Bacteria > Pseudomonadati > Pseudomonadota > Alphaproteobacteria > Hyphomicrobiales > Phyllobacteriaceae > Mesorhizobium > Mesorhizobium sp. M7A.F.Ca.MR.362.00.0.0. The sequence continues at coordinate 2,786 of NZ_RZTF01000268.1, read as the reverse complement.
CACCAATTTCGAAACTTCGGCCGACTACGTGTCGATCCTAGACGGCATGGATCTGGTGAAGTCGGAGATCGTCACCGCGTCGACCATCGTCTGCCGCACCAACGTCAACAACAAGCCCTATGGCGACCAGAAGGTGCGCAACGCGCTGCAGCTTGCGGTCGACAACAATGTCGTCCTGCAGCTCGGCTACGGCAATGCCGGCTCGGTCGCCGAAAACCACCATGTCTGCTCGATCCATCCGGAATATTACGAGCTGCCCAAGGTTGCCCGTGATCCGGCCAAGGCAAAGGCGCTGATGGCGGAAGCCGGCCAGGCCGACTTCGAACACGAGCTGATCACTGTCGACGAAGACTGGCACAAGAATACCGGCGATGCGATCGCAGCCCAGATGCGCGACGCCGGCATCAAGGTGAAGCGCACCGTTCTGCCGGGTTCGACGTTCTGGAACGACTGGACGAAGTATCCGCTGTCGATGACCAACTGGAACATGCGCCCGCTCGGCGTCCAGGTTCTGGCCATCGCCTATCGCACCGGCGAGGCCTGGAACGAGGCCGGCTGGTCGAATCCGGACTGGGATGCCAAGCTCAATGCGGCGCTCGCCGTTGCCGACGCCGCCAAGCGCAAGGAAATGATGAAGGACATCGAGCAGATCCTGCAGGATTCCGGCATCATGATCCAGCCGTACTGGCGCAAGCTCTACAGCCACTCGGTCAAGGCGGTGCAGAATTACAAGATGCACCCGACCTTCGAGCGCGACTACGGCAAGGTCTGGCTCGAGCAGGCTTGATCGCATCGACATGGGGGAAGGGGCTCGCTCCCTTCCCTTGCTCTTTGCATCGTCCGTCCCTGCTGGTCCGCACTTTCTCAAAAAAGTTGCGGACTCGCGGGCAAGGCCATGCAACAAAAACAGGGTTGATCGCATCCGAAGGCCTGTTTGAGAGCCAGCCCCGCCGGTTACGGCAGGGTTGGCTTTTATAGCCGGCTCAAACCCCAACCCATCGGCAGGGGGCCGCCATGCTTTCCTTCGTTATCAGGCGTCTTGGTACCATGGCATTGACGATGCTGTGCCTGACCATGGTCGTCTTCTTCCTGATCAACCTCGAACCCAATCTGAAGAAGCTGGCGATCAGCCAGACCGAAATGCATACGTCGGCCGAGCAGCTCGAGAGCTGGCTGGTCAACCATGGCTACCGGCAGAACTTCTTCGTCCGCTATGGGCAGTGGCTGGGCGTGGTGCCCAAGCAACCTGTTACAGACCCGGCGACCGGCAAGCCGGCGCAGCGTTTCTCCTTCTGCAACGATCCGCTCGTGCCGACCTTCGCCGGCGTTTTCCAGGGCGATTTCGGCTGCTCGACCAAGTTCAAGGCGACCGTCGCCTCAAAGCTGTTTCCGGCACTCGGCGCTACCGGCATCCTGATGTTCTGGGTGCTGGTGGTGATGGTGCCGATCTCGCTGCTGATCGGCATTCTGGCCGGCATGCGCGAGGGGTCGCGAACCGACCGGGTGCTGTCCGTGGCGTCGATCGCCTCGACCGCGACGCCTGAATATGTGTCGGGCGTCATCTTCACCGTCATCTTCGCCTCATGGCTAGGCTGGCTGAACGGCTCGGCGGCTTCGGCCAGCCAGGGCATCACCTTCTACAATTTCACTTTGCCGGTGATGACGCTGGCGATCTACGGCATCGGCTACATCGCCCGCATGACGCGTGCTTCGATGGTCGAAGTGATGACGCAGCAATATATCCGCACTGCCAGGTTGAAGGGTCTTTCCTTCGGCAGCGTTGTGGTCAAACATGCCTTGCGCAACGCGCTGATCGCACCGTTCACCGTCATCATGCTGCAATTCCCGTGGCTGCTCACCGGCGTCGTGATCGTCGAGGTGATGTTCCGTTACCAGGGCTTCGGCTACACGCTGGTCGAGGCGGCCGGCAACAACGACATCGACCTTTTGCTCGGCTGCTCGCTGGTCTCGGTGTTCATCGTCTTGATCACGCAGCTCATTTCCGATGTCGGCTACGCGTTTCTCAATCCGCGTATCAGAGTTCAGTAGGGGGCGAAGCGGATGCCGGTTCAATACATCAGTGGCTTCACCATCGTTCTCGAAGTGCTGTCGCGCTTCTGGCCGGTCTGGATCGCGCTCGTCATCGTCATGGGTGCGAGCTTCGCCTACAAGAAGAAGCTGGCGCTCTACGGCCAGCTGTTCGACAGCGGCGTCGGCATCGTCGGCGTCGGCATCTGCCTGTTCTGGCTGTTCACGGCGATCTTCGCCGCGACCATTTCTCCCTTCGACCCGCTGGCCCAGATTCCCATCATGAAGGATGTGCTGCCGGGCGCCGTCGAACCGAAATCGGGGCTGACCTATCTGTTCGGCGGCGACAAGCTGGCGCGCGACGTGTTTTCGCGCATGGTCTATGGCAGCCAGATCGTGTTGATCATCGCGCCTGCGGCAACCGGCTTCGCGCTGATGGTTGGCATCACGCTCGGCCTGCCGGCCGGCTATTATGGCGGCAAGATCGACACCGTACTGTCCTTCCTGGCCAACCTCGTGCTGGCCTTCCCGGTCATCCTGCTGTTCTACCTTTTGGTGACGCCGGGCATCATGGACACGCCGATCCCCTATGGCATGGCCGGCGTCTTCTTCCTGTTCCCGATCATCTTTTTCAGCGTGCTGTTCTGGACCCGCTACAAGAACCGGCCCGACCGACTCTACATCCTGCTCGGCATCACCCTGATCCTCGGCGGCTGGATCTATGCCGGCCTGGTCTTCGACGCCGATCCGCTGAAGAT
>NZ_RZTF01000267.1:0-9132 GCF_004023175.1 Mesorhizobium sp. M7A.F.Ca.MR.362.00.0.0 | reverse complement strand
GCCTGTCGCCGCCATGTCAAGCCCGCCGAAACCATCACGGGCCGACAGCGAGCGTGTCTGGCTGTCGAGGAAGGGGGTTGCGATCAGCGCCAGCGCCACCGCGGCCGAACCGAACAGCAGCGTGATGCGCAATATGCCCATGCCCGCATCGGCGGCGCGAAAACCGCGCTCGGGCCGGATCGAGTCCCAATCCCTGTCTAGGCTCATGCTATCGCTCCCCGGCAAATCGACGGCTCGGCCGCGAACGGCCATGCTTCAATTTTTCACGACGAGATAAATCTTCCATTAACGCTGGCTGATACACGCCTCGGCAGGAAGCGACCGGACGCGAACCTCAGAGCAGATCGATGAGGAACGGGATCAGCGGCGCATCGGCCGGCGGCATCGGATAGTCGCGCATCTGCTTCGGCCGCACCCATTTCAGCGTCTGCCCTTCCCTGGGCTGGGCTATGCCGCGAAAGCGGCGGCAGATGAACAGCGGCATCAGCAGGTGGAAATCGTCGTAGGAATGACTGGCGAAAGTAAGCGGCGCCAGGCATGGGATGTCGGTTTCGATGCCGATTTCCTCATGCAGTTCGCGAATGATGCATTGTTCCGGCGTCTCGCCGGGCTCGACCTTGCCGCCGGGAAATTCCCACAATCCGGCAAGTTGCTTGCCCTGAGGCCGCTGCGCCAGAAGCACCCGGCCGTCGGCATCGACCAGCGCGCAGGCGGCGACCAGGAGCAGGCGTTTGCCGGCGGTCACGACATCATTCATGACCCGGCGGCCGGCGGTAGTGGTAGCGATAGACTTCCTCGAAGCCGAGCGAATGGTAGAGCGCCAGCGCCGGCACGTTGTTGGCCTCGACCTGCAGCCAGGCTTCCCGCGCGCCCCGCAGCCGCGCCCATTTGAGCGCCGACAGGATCAGGTTGCGGCCATGGCCCTTGTTGCGCGCCGATCTGTCGGTGGCGACCTCGAACAGGCCGGCGAGATCGCCGTCATGCACGCAGATAAGCGTTGCCAGTGCCTCGGCTCCATCTTCGAGCGCGAACAGCCCGGCTTCGGGCTGGATGGCGCCGATGATCTCTGACAGGCCGGGGCGCAGCGAAACATCCGAACCGCTGACCTTGAGCAACGCGCCGATGAAGCGGCTGATGTCCTTGAGCGGAATCTGGTCCATGGCGGCGTCGAGCTGCGCGCCGGCCAGCGGCAGCCGCATGACCAGCGACTCGTCGAACCGGCTCCAGCCCTCGCGGTCGAGATGGCTGGCGAGATCGGGACCCGACAGCGGCGACATGCGGAACGTCAGCGGCCTTCCATAGGCATCGAAACGGCGGCTGGCCCGTCCGATACGGTCGGCCATGTGCATGATATCGCCGGGATCGAGCGGATTGACCGAGTTCAGCCGCTTGGCCGGATGGCCGGCGGTCAGCCGCACCACCCAGGTGCCGTCATAGTGGACGGCGGCTGCCGGCCAGGCGCGAAAGCCGGCCGCCTCGTAGCGGCGTACGATCGCGAGCATGCTTGCCGGATGCCTGGAGCTCAAAACCGTCAGCTCCGATAATCGCCATTGATGGCGACATATTCCTTGGTGAGATCGCAGGTCCACACCGTCGCCTTGCCGCGGCCGATGCCGATATCGGCACGGATGCGGATGTCGTCGCGCTTCATGTAGGCCGACGTCGCGGCCTCGGAGTAGCCGGGGTCGCGCTCGCCTTCATGCGCCAGCCTGTTGTCGCCGAACCAGATCGACAGCCGGTCGCGATCGGCGGGTTCGCCGGCCTTGCCGACGGCCATGACGACGCGGCCCCAATTGGCGTCCTCGCCGGCGACCGCCGTCTTGACCAGCGGCGAATTGGCGATGGACAGCGCGATGCGCTTGGCCGAGCGCGCCGATTTGGCGCCGGTGACGGTGACTTCGACCTGCTTGCGGGCGCCCTCGCCGTCGCGCACCACTTGCAGCGCCAGCGATTTCAGCACCTTGCCGAGCGCCCGGCGGAACGCGCCGAGACGGGCATCCTTGGGATCGGTTATCTCCGGCGCGCCGCGCTTGGCGGCCTTGCCGGTGGCGAAGATCAGCAGCGTGTCGCTGGTCGACGTGTCGCTGTCGACGGTGACCGCGTTGAAGGTCTTGGCCGTGCCGCGCGACAACAGATCCTGCAGGACGGGGGCGGCGATCGGCGCATCGGTGGCGATGAAGGAGAGCATCGTCGCCATGTCGGGCGCAATCATGCCGGCGCCCTTGGAAATGCCGTTGATGGTGACTTCGGTATCGCCGAGCTTGACGGTCGCAGTCGCCAGTTTCGGATAGGTATCCGTGGTCATGATCGCCTTTGCCGCCTCGGTCCACAGCCCGGGCTTGCCGTTGCTGACCAGCCCGGCCAGCAGGTGGCTGAATTTGCTGGTGTCGAGCGGCTCGCCGATGACGCCCGTCGAGGCCAGGAAAACCTCCGCTGCCGTGCAGCCGGCCGCCTTCGCCGCCGCCTCGCCGGTCAGCGCGGTCGACTCGCGGCCTTTCTTGCCGGTGAAGGCGTTGGCGTTGCCGGAATTGACGACCAGCACCCGGGCCTTGCCTGCGCCGAGATTCTGCCGGCAGAAATCGACCGGCGCCGAAGGGCATTTCGATTTCGTGAACACGCCGGCGACCGCGGTGCCTTCATCGAAGACCATGGTCAAAAGATCGGTGCGGCTCTTGTACTTTATCCCTGCCTCGGCGGTGGCGATGCGCACCCCTTCGATTTCCGGCATTTTGGGGTATTTCTTCGGCGCGAGCGGCGAAATCGTCGTGGACATGGAGGCCTCGGGCGGGAAAAATCGCAGGGGAAGGCCGGTTTGCCCGATAGACCGCGCGGGCGCAAGGGCGTTTTCGTCGCTCTTGCCCGGGAGTTCGAACCCGCTCGTGGTTAGGCCTGCATTGCAAATCCGATGGCGTCGCCGGGGCCGATGGCGTTATGATCTGCCCCATGGGCAGGCTTGCGATCCTTGCATGGGCATTTCTGGGACTTTTGCTGCTGAGCGCGGATGCGCAGCCGCAACGGCGCGTGGCGCTTGTCATCGGCAACGGCACTTACGCCGAAGCCGGCACGCTGGCCAACCCGGTCAACGACGCCCTCGACATCGCCGACAAGCTGCGCTCGATCGGCTTCGAGGTGATCGAGGGCAATGATCTCGGCAAGCGTGAACTCGAACGCAGCATCGGCGCGTTTTCCGATGCGCTCCAGGGCGCCGGCGTCGGGCTTTTCTACTATGCCGGCCACGGCCTGCAGGTCGACGGGCGCAACTACATCGTGCCGGTCGACGCCAGGCTGGACGTGCCGGTCAAGTTGCAGCTCGAAGCAGTACCGATCGACGAAGTCCTCGACATCATGGAACAGCAGACCAAGGTCAGCCTGGTGTTTCTCGATGCCTGCCGCAACAATCCGTTTGCCCGCAGTCTCAGCCGCACCGCCACCACGCGCTCGGCGAAGGCGCTGGCCGGGCTGGCGCAATTCGATTCGACGCGCGGCTCGTTCATCGCCTTCTCGACGGCACCTGGCGCTGTCGCCATGGACGGCAGCGGACGCAACTCGCCTTTCGCCGCCGCCCTGCTGCGCCACATCGCCGAGCCCGGCCAGAGCATCAGCGACATGATGATCGCGGTGCGCCGCGACGTGGTTTCGCAAACCCGCGAAACCCAGCGCCCCTGGGAGCAGGGATCGCTGCTCGAACGCTTCGAATTCGTCTCGGACGGACAACCCGCAGAGCCACAAAGGCCGGCCGCGGCGCCGGCGCCTTCAACGGAAGTGGCCGCACTTGAACGCTCTGTCGGCGACGACAAGGGATCGATCGAGAAATTCCTGCGCAAGGACTATCTGACGCCGGACACCGGGGCGATGAGCGAGACCGTCAAGCGGCTCTACGGCCCATCCGCCTTCATCTTCGGAACCCGCTACGACGCCGACGCCATCGTCAAGATCAAGGCCGACTGGTTTGCGCAGTGGGCCTCTTGGTCGCTAAGCATGGAGGCCGGCAGCCTGGAGGTCACTCCACAGGGCGAAGATCGCGCCGAGGCAGTCTTTGCGATGCGCTACGACTATCTTCCAAAGGACAGGTCGGCGGCACGCCTGACCGGCAAGGCGCGCGTCACGCTTGGGGTGGTCAAGGCCGGCGGCGGCTGGCGTATCGAATCCGAGACATCGCAGGCGATGCAGTAGGCGTGATCCCACGGCCAGCCGGGCAATTTAAGCCGGCAGTGCCTCATGGCGATAGGAATTTTTTCTTGACTCGGTGAGGGCAGCTATGCTACATTTTTGCCCATGGTGCTGATTTGCGCCAGTGACCCGCCGCCCGGCGGGTTTTTGCGTTTGGAGCTTCGCCAACCGACACGCCGGTAGACTTTCAGAGAATAAACTTAACCCCCGCCGCTACCATCCGTTCCAGAAGCTTGAAAACGCGCCGTTTCGTTTGAGCGTCGGGTCGCCTATATTGCCGGCGATAGTGTTGGCGAGGAGACAGAGATGGCCGAGGACGCCGGTCCGGCGCGCAGATCGATCGGTGCACGGCGCAACCCCGACACCGCCGATGCCATTCTCGAAGCCGCCGAGGCCGTACTGGTCGAAGCCGGTTATGCCGGTTTCTCGATCGAGGCGGTGGCGCGGCGGGCCCGCGCCGGCAAACCCACCATCTATCGCTGGTGGCCGAGCAAGGCGGCATTGCTGCTTGAGGTCTATCAGCGCCAGAAGCGCGTCGAGGTTCCCGATACCGGGCGGCTGGAAGAGGATCTCGTCGGCTTCCTGAAAAACCTGTTCACCCACTGGCGCGAGACATCGTCGGGAAGCGTGTTCCGGTCGCTGATCGCCGAGGCACAGTCGGACGAGACCGCTGCCGCGGCCCTTGCCGACTACTCGCTGGGCCGGCGCTCCCATACCGGCCAGATCATCGAACGCGCCAAGGCAACGGGCGAAATCCCGGCCGGCGTCGATTCAGCTGTTGTCGCAGACCTGATCGCCTCCTTCGCCTGGAGACATCTGTTGACCAACCGGCTCGACGAGAACGAAGCCACCATCGGCAAGGCGGTCAACTACGTGATGCGAGGCATAGCGGCGCCCGCCCCCTAAAACACGGCAATCAAAAAGGGCGCGGCAACCCCTGGCTGCCGCGCCCTTTTTCAAAGACCTATCAGTCTTACTTGGCGCTTTCCAGCGTATCGACCGTCTTCTTCAGGCTCGCGTCGGGGATCTCGATCTTGGCGCCGGCGCGCAGCGACTTGACCAGCGCGAAATATTTGTCGCGGATGACCGCCTGCTTGGCCTGGTCCTTGACGTCGTCGAAGGCCGGCGGCTGCTTGGTGCGCTTGTCCTCGAGCTTGATGACATGCCAGCCGAACTGCGACTGCACCGGCTGCTCGGTGTACTTGCCGACCTCGAGCGCGGAGGCCGCCTTGTCGAACTCCGGCACCATCTGGCCAGGTCCGAACCAGCCGAGATCGCCGCCGCTGGTCTTGCCCGAGGGATCGCTGGTGTGCTCGGTGGCGAGCTTCTGGAAGTCGGCGCCGCCGTCGAGCTGCTTGATGATGGCCTCGGCCTCTTCCTTGGTCTTCACGAGGATGTGACGGGCATGCAACTCGTTGGTGGGCGGCGTGTTGGCGATTTCCTGGTCGTAGCGGGCGCGGACCTCGGCGTCGGTGACCTTGTCGACGACGCCCTTCTCGACCATCTCGCCATGCAGCGCGCGCTGCTGCAGGAAGGCCATGCGGCGCTGGAAGTCGGGATCCTTGTCGAGCCCTGACGTGACCGCCTGGGCGGCCATGACACGGATCTCGATGGCAGCCGAGAGCGCTGCGGCACGGCGCTGCTCGGGCGGCAATTGCGCGAACTGCTGTGACAACTCCCCTTCGGCAAGCACCAGATCGGCTTCGGTCAGGGGCTGGCCGTTGACCGTGGCGATAACCTTATTCGGATCGACCGGTGCCGCGGCTGGCGCTGCTGCATCCGCCGGGGCGGGAGCGGTTTGCTGCGCCATCAACGGCGAGAGCGAAAGGGCCGACAGGCCGACGGCCAAGCCAAGGCTGGCGAGCGACGCGCGGCGGAACAACAGGGACATAGGGTGGACTCCGGTGGGGATTGTTAAGAGGGGTGCTTCCAGATCGGCCAGATTGTGGCGGAATTTGGCGCAGCCAGCAGGGCCAGCGCGGCGTTGACATCAGTTGAGCCCCCTCTTATCTGTCCAACGACTTTGCGTCCAGAACCGTTTTCCGGGCGCTTTTTGTGTTTGCCAGTGTTCACTAATGTGTTTGCCAGTGTTCACGTGGAATTGATGGGGCCGGCCGGCGCTCATCTCAAGATTGAGAATTCTATCGAAAGGACCATTGGATGGTCAGTCTCGGCGGTCTCGCCCGTAAGGTTTTCGGTTCCTCCAACGACCGTCGGGTCAAATCGACCCGGCCCCGTGTCGAGGCGATCAACGCCATGGAAAACGAGATGCGGGCGCTCTCCGACGAGGAGTTGGTCGGCCGCACCGCGAAATTCCGCCAGGACATAGCCAATGGCGCCACACTCGACGACCTGTTGGTGCCGGCCTTCGCCACCGCCCGCGAGGCAGCGCGCCGCGTGCTCGGCATGCGCCCCTTCGATGTCCAGCTGATCGGCGGCATGGTGCTGCACAATGGCGGTATTGCCGAGATGCGCACCGGCGAGGGCAAGACCCTGGTCGCGACGCTGCCGGTCTACCTCAATGCGCTCGCCGGCAAGGGCGTCCACGTCGTCACCGTCAACGATTACCTGGCCACCCGCGACTCCGAATGGATGGGCCGCGTCTACAAGTTCCTCGGCCTCTCGGTCGGCGTCATCGTCCATGGCCTGTCTGACGAGGAGCGCAGCGCCGCCTACGCCGCCGATGTCACCTACGCCACCAACAACGAGCTCGGCTTCGACTATCTGCGCGACAACATGAAATACGAGCGCGCCCAGATGGTGCAGCGCGGTCACAATTACGCGATCGTCGACGAAGTCGATTCCATCCTGGTCGACGAGGCGCGCACCCCGCTGATCATTTCCGGTCCGCTCGAGGACCGTTCGGAAATGTACAACACCATCGACACCTTCATCATCCAGCTGCAGCCGCAGGATTATGAGATCGACGAGAAGCAGAAGACCTCGATCTTCACCGAGGAAGGCACCGAGAAGCTCGAGAACCTTTTGCGCGACGCCGGCCTGCTCAAGGGCGAGTCGCTCTACGACGTCGAGAACGTCGCCATCGTCCATCACGTCAACAACGCGCTGAAGGCGCACCGGCTGTTCCAGAAGGACAAGGACTACATCGTCCGCAACGGCGAGATCGTCATCATCGACGAGTTCACCGGCCGCATGATGCCGGGCCGCCGCTATTCGGAAGGCCTGCACCAGGCGCTCGAAGCCAAGGAGCATGTGGCGATCCAGCCGGAGAACCAGACGCTGGCCTCCGTCACCTTCCAGAATTATTTCCGCCTCTACAAGAAGCTCTCCGGCATGACCGGCACGGCGCTGACCGAGGCCGAGGAATTCGGCAACATCTACGGTCTCGAAGTCACCGAAATCCCGACCAATCTGCCCGTCGTGCGCATCGACGAGGACGATGAGGTCTACCGGACTGTCGAGGAGAAATACAAGGCGATCGTCAGGGAGATCCGCGAAGCCAGCGCCAAGGGTCAGCCGACGCTGGTCGGCACCACGTCCATCGAAAAGTCCGAGCAGCTGGCCGAGCGCCTGCGCAAGGAAGGTTTTACCGATTTCGAAGTGCTGAACGCCCGCCATCACGAGCGCGAGGCGGCGATCGTCGCCCAGGCCGGCAAGCCCGGCGCCATCACCATCGCCACCAACATGGCCGGCCGCGGCACCGACATCAAGCTCGGCGGCAATGCCGAGATGCGGATCGAGGAAGAACTCGGCGACATGCCGGCCGGACCCGAGCGCGAGGCGCGGGAAAAGGAAATTATTGCCGACATCGAGCGGCTGAAGGAAAAGGCGCTGGCCGCCGGCGGCCTCTACGTGCTGGCCACCGAACGCCACGAATCGCGCCGCATCGACAACCAGTTGCGCGGCCGTTCCGGCCGTCAGGGCGACCCCGGCCGCTCGAAATTCTTCCTGTCGCTGCAGGATGACCTGATGCGCATCTTCGGCTCCGAGCGCATGGACGGCATGCTGCAGAAGCTCGGCCTCAAGGAAGACGAGGCGATCATCCATCCGTGGATCAACAAGGCACTGGAAAAGGCGCAGAAGAAGGTCGAGGCGCGCAACTTCGACATCCGCAAGAACCTTTTGAAATATGACGACGTCTCCAACGACCAACGCAAGGTGGTTTTCGAGCAGCGCATCGAACTGATGGACGGCGAAGGCCTTTCCGAAACGATCGCCGAGATGCGCGAAGGCGTCATCGACGAGATCGTCGCCAAGGCCATTCCCGAAAACGCCTATGCCGAGCAGTGGAACGTTGCCGGGCTGAAGGCCGAGATCGCCGAGTTCCTGAACCTCGACCTGCCGGTCGAGGACTGGGCCAAGGAAGAGGGCATCGCCGAGGACGACATCCGCGAGCGCATCGGGCAGGCCGCCGAAGCCGCCGCCAAGGAGCGCGCCGAGCGTTTTGGCCCCGAGGTGATGAACTATGTCGAGCGCTCGGTTGTGCTGCAGACGCTCGACCATCTGTGGCGCGAGCACATCGTCAATCTCGACCATCTGCGTTCGGTCGTCGGCTTCCGCGGCTACGCCCAGCGCGATCCGCTGCAGGAGTACAAGGGCGAAGCGTTCGAGCTGTTCCAGGCCATGCTGGGCAATCTGCGCCAGGCCGTCACCGCGCAGCTGATGCGCGTCGAACTGGTCCGCCAGGCCGCCGAAGCGCCGCCTCCGGAAGCCCCCGACATGTTCGGCACCCATATCGACGGCACCACCGGCGAGAACGACTTCGAAGGCGGCGAGACCGCCCTCCTGGTCCGCCCGGAGACAACCGCCATCGTCGCCCCCGAAGACCGCGACCCCAACAACCAGGCCACCTGGGGCAAAGTCGGCCGCAACGAAGCCTGCCCCTGCGGTTCGGGGAAGAAGTACAAGCACTGCCACGGGGCGTTCGCGTAAGGGCGCTTCTTCCTTCCCTTCTCCCCGTTCACGGGGAGAAGGTGGCCCGCAGGGCCGGATGAGGGGCGG
>NZ_RZTF01000266.1:5535-9137 GCF_004023175.1 Mesorhizobium sp. M7A.F.Ca.MR.362.00.0.0 | reverse complement strand
CTTTCTGCCTGCCTACTCAAATCAGATGCGAATGTAGGGGGTCAACAGGCCAGATTCGACAGGCCAGATGAAAGTGCCGGATTTTTCAACTCTCGTGGAAATGATTGTAGACCAGTTTCGCCACCTGTTCGGAAATTCCGTCGACTTTCCGCAGATCCTCGATGGCCGCGCGGCTGACCGCCTTGGCGGTGCCGAATGCCAGCAGCAATGCCCGCTTGCGGCCGGGACCGATGCCGCTGATCTCGTCGAGCGGGCTCTTGACCATCTCCTTCTTGCGGCGCGCCCGATGCGAACCGATGGCGAAACGGTGGACCTCGTCGCGCAGGCGCTGGACGAAATAGAGCACGGGATCGCGAACCGGCAGCGAAAACGAGTCCCTGCCTTTGACGAAGAAACGCTCACGGCCGGCATCGCGGTCCTGGCCCTTGGCGATGCCGATGGCCACCACCCGGTCCTCGATGCCGAGATCGGCGAGGATCTTGCGCACCGCAGTCATCTGGCCCTGGCCACCGTCGATCAGGATGACATCGGGCCAGGCCGGGAAGCTGCCGGAGATATCGTCCTCCATATCGTCCGCCGAACCATCAGCCGCATCCCCAGCCGGGACATCGCCATGCTCCTTCAGCAGCCGCGAAAAACGTCGCTCCATCACCTCGCGCATCATGCCGAAATCGTCGCCAGGTGTGATCTCGGTCGAGCGGATGTTGAATTTCCGGTACTGGTTCTTCACGAACCCTTCCGGTCCGGCGACGACCATGGCGCCGACCGCGTTGGTGCCCATGATGTGTGAGTTGTCGTAAACCTCGATGCGCACCGGCGGCTTGGCCAGGCCGAATGTCTCGGCGAAACCCGCAAGCAGGCGTCCCTGGGTGGAGGTTTCAGCCAGCCGGCGTCCGAGCGCTTCGCGGGCATTCTGCAAAGCGTTGTCGGTCAGGTCCTTCTTCTCGCCGCGCTGCGGCACGGAGATCGCGACCTTGCGGCCAGCTCGGGTGGAGAGCGCCTCGGCCAGCAGTTCCTGATCCTCGACGCCATGCGACAGAAGAATGTTCCGCGGCGTCGGCTTGTCGTCATAGAACTGCGCCAGGAACGAACCCAACACCTCGGCTGCTTCCAACGCCGGATCGGCCTTGGGGAAATAGGCGCGGTTGCCCCAGTTCTGGCCGGTGCGGAAGAAGAACACCTGGATGCAGACCTGGCCGCCTTCCTGATGGATGGCGAAGACATCGGCTTCGTCGACGGTCGCCGGATTGATGCCCTGGTGGCTCTGCACATGCGACAGGGCCGCAAGTCGATCGCGATAGATCGCGGCGCGCTCGAAATCGAGAGCTTCCGACGCCTGCTGCATGGCGGCCGAGATTTCCGTCTTCACCTTCTGGCTGCGGCCGGACAAGAAGTCCTTCGCCTCGCCGACCAGTTCCGCATAGTCCTGATGCGAGACCTCGCCGGTGCAGGGACCAGCGCAGCGCTTGATCTGATAAAGCAGGCATGGCCGCGTGCGGTTCTCGTAGAACGAGTTGGTGCAACTCCTGAGCAGGAAGGCGCGCTGCAGGGAGTTGATGGTACGGCCAACGGCACCGGCCGAGGCAAACGGGCCGAAATAATCGCCTTTGCGCGAGCGCGCGCCGCGATGCTTGTAGATGCCCGGCGAGACATGGTCGCCGGTCAAGAGAATGTAGGGAAACGACTTGTCGTCGCGCATCAGGACGTTGAATCGCGGCCGCAAGCGCTTGATAAGGTTGGCTTCGAGCAGCAGCGCTTCGATCTCGGTGCGGGTGACGACGAACTCCATCGTCGACGTCTCACGCACCATGCGGCCGATGCGGGTGGTGTGGAAGCGGCCTTGCGCGTAGTTGGTGACGCGCTTCTTCAGGCTGCGCGCCTTGCCGACATAGAGCACATCGCCGGCAGCGTTCATCATGCGGTAGACGCCGGGCGCGTTGGGAAGCCGCTTGACCAGCGTCTGGATCACCTCGGCGCCGATCATGCCTTCCGCGTCGCCGGCATGCGGGGTCCAGTCGATGGCGGTGAAGGCGACATCGGGACCGACGGTTTCAACGATCTCCTCGACCGCCTCGTCCTCGAGGTCGATATCGGGGGGCAGATCGTCGGCGCCGCCGCGCGGCTTGCTTTTGTGGTCTACAGGACTCATTCCGTCATGCCTGTCACATCGGGCGTCTGCCATGCAAGATGCTGGCCGCCATCAAGCGCGATCATCTGGCCGGTGACCGAGCGCGCTTCCCAGAGATAGCGGATCGTGGCGCCGAATTCCGGCAATTCCGGGCCGCGCTTGAGGACCAAGCCATCCACCTGTGCGGCAAAATCGCTGTCGTCCTGACGCGCGTTCTTCAGTGTCGGCCCCGGGCCGATGGCATTGACGCGGATGCTGGGGCCGAGCGCTTGCGCCATCATCTGGGTGGCCGTCCACAGCGTCGACTTGGACAGCGCATAGGAGAAGTAGCGCGGCGTCGGACGCCAGACGCGCTGGTCGATCATGTTGACGATCAGGCCCTCCTGCCCTGCCGGCAACGCCCGGGCGAAATTCTGCGCCAGCAGCGCGGGCGCTTTCACATGGACGGCAAAGTGCCGGTCCCAGGCCCGCCAGTCGAAATCCCGAACCGAATCGTCCTCGAACAGCGACGCATTGTTGACCAGCAGCGGGATCGGTCCGAGCGCTGCTTGCGCCTGGCCGACAAGATCGTCGACGGCCTCCATATCGGTCAGGTCGGCGGCGACCACGGCGGCGCGGCCACCTCCGGCGATGATTTTGGCAGCCAACGTATCGGCCTCGATGCGCGAGCGGTTGCAATGGATGGCGACGGCAAAACCGTGCGCGGCGAGATCCTCGACGATCGCCCTGCCGATCCGCCTGGCCCCGCCCGTCACCAGCGCCGTGACAGTGGCTTTGCTCATATGGTGTCAATCCTCAATTTCGGCCCGAAAAAGCGGTGCCGGCGAAATATGGCCCGGCATGCGTTAAATGGTGTTCGCACCTTGGGCAGCATTGTGGCGAAACGGCCGTTTGGACATCCCGGCCCGCCCTGGACTCGGGCGCGCACGACCGCAATATAGGGTGCTGGAGTCCTTGCACCAAGCGGTGTGCAGCGCAGCATGGGATGGTTCCTGCCATTTCGCTGTTGCGAAGATGCAACGTCAAGGTTCTGCCTCATTCGTGCCGGGGAATGACCCAAGTTCAGGTTCGCTTCAGCCGCATTTTGACACGACATTTGGAACCGACGAACGCCAGATCCGTTTCACCCCCCGGACGGGTAGATGGCGATCGTGAGAAACAAGCCTGTGTCCTGTGGCTTAAGGAGTAAAGAACAATGCAAGCCAATCTCAAATTCGCACGGCCGCTGGCCGTTGCGCTCGGGCTCTTCGCCCTCAGCGGAACTGCCTATGCTGCTGACGTGGTTTCGGAAGAGCCGCCGGCACCTGCGCCGATCGCTGAACTTCCGGTCGCTTCGTGGGCCGGACCCTACGCCGGTCTCAACGTCGGCTATGGCTTCAGCGGCCATACCAAGGAAAAGGATCTGGGTGTTGACAATGTTGACGTCGGCACGAAGGGTTTCGTCGGCAGCGTCTTCGGCGGCTATCAGTGGCAG
>NZ_RZTF01000266.1:0-5525 GCF_004023175.1 Mesorhizobium sp. M7A.F.Ca.MR.362.00.0.0 | reverse complement strand
CAGTGGCAGCAGGAGAACTTCGTCTACGGCGCTGAAGCCGAACTCGGCTACAACGGCGTCAAGGGCGACGAGAATGGCGTCAATTCCAAGGCTGGCTTCGAAGGTTCGTTGCGTGCCCGTCTTGGCTACGCCGTGACCCCGGAAATCCTGCTCTATGGCACCGGCGGTCTCGCCGGAAGGAGCCTGAAGGTCGAAGACGACGCATACGGTTCGGACCGCGCCACGATGCTCGGCTGGACCGCAGGTCTCGGCACCGACATCAAGCTGACCGACAATGTCTTCGGCCGCGTCGAGTACCGCTACACCGACTTCGGCAGCAAGAGCTTCGACGGTATCGGCAAGGTCAAGGCCACCGACAACCGCGTCACCTTCGGCGTCGGTATGAAGTTCTAAGTCGTTCAAGCCACGACACGAAAAAGCTGGGCCTCGCGCCCGGCTTTTTTTTGTGTCTGAGTGATTTTCCCGGGCGGTGATCGAACCGATAACCCGGGAAATCAATTCCGGGGTAATCGGCGGTCAACCGGGAATGCAGGGCTTCAGTTCCGGAAACTTCTCGTCAAAGCGTGCTGCCCATCGCGTCAGCCGGGCGCGACCCTTCTCCCATTTTCCGGCAAAACGCAGCGAGAGATAGCCAAGGCAGGCGCGCAGCGCCATCTGGCCGGCGGTGATCTTCTTCGGCAGCTTCGGCGGGTTGGCATTCAGCAGGTCGAGTGCCGCCGTGATCTTCGCCCACTGGCGATCGAGCCAGGGCTGATAGACCATCTCCTCGGGCCGCGTGCGCCGTTCATAGACCATCGACAGCGCGCAGTCGCAAATGCCGTCGGCCAATGCTTCCAGCACTTCCGCCTCGAGCCGCTTGTCGGGATTGCGTGGAAAAAGCGCGCTCTTCGACAAACGGTTGAGATGCTGGGTGATGGCGCGACTGTCGTGGATGGAGCGGCCGTCGTCGAGCACCAGAACCGGGATCTTGCCGAGCGGGTTGGCGCCGATCAGTTCGGCCGGTTTGTCGTCCGTTTTGACCGCCACCGTTTCGATGTCGATGCCGGCATAGGCGGCTGCCATGCGCACTTTGGAACTGTAGGGAGAGGAGGACGCATAGAGCAGTCTGGGCATGATCGGTTTCCTGTTTTGCAGGCCGGCAGTGTTGACCGATCAGGCGCGATCGAGCAATGGCCAGAAGCGGAAAACCCGGCCGCCAGCGAGCGGACTCATCGGCCGGGGCCGTTTGGCGAGCGCTCCATGAAGACGGTGCTTGATCACATAGTCGCCGAGTTGCCAGAATCGCAGGGATCACTCAGCCGACAGCCAAGACCGAAGGGCCTCGCGCCGATATTTCATCAAGCGCATGAATGGCACAAAAAGCCCCACCGGACTCCGCCCTATGGCGAAGTCCTGGGAGCTGCGAAAAGATATCCTCCGTCCGCCTCTGTTCTCGCCTTCCGACTGCCAAACAACGAACGGGGCGCCTGTCGGGCACCCGCCCTTGACTGTTTCGGCACCGCCCCCGGCGAGGGAAGACGCGACTACTTCTTGCCGGCCTTCGCGGGTGCTGCCTTCGGCTTGGCCGCAGGTGCCGCTTTCTTCACCGGTGCTGAAGATTTCGCTGCCGCAGCCTTCTTTGCCGGAGCAGCCTTCGCAGCCGGCTTCTTGGCCGGTGCAGCCTTGGCAGGTGCAGCCTTGGCAGCCGGTTTTTTTGCAGGTGCTGCCTTCTTCGCTGCGGGTTTCGCCGCAGCCTTCGCTGCAGGCTTCTTGGCTGGTGCCGCCTTCGCCGCCGGCTTTGCCGCTGCCTTGGCGGGTGCTGCTTTCTTCACTGCCGGTTTCGCAGCAGCTTTCGCTGCCGGCTTCTTGGCCGGTGCTGCTTTTGCCTTGGCCGCCGCGGCCTTCGGCTTGGCAGCGGGTGCTGCTTTCTTCACTGCAGCTGCGACCTTCGCCGTCGCTGCTTTTGCGGGTGCTTTCTTTGCCGGTGCCTTCGACGCCGGCGCTTTGGATGACTGCTTAGCCATGCGATGCCCCTTCCGTTGTGCCGACGGCCGTAATGACCCGGCGCGCTCATGCATATCTGACTCGCGGCTTGCTAGCCAGCGAAGCAATAGACTGATTTTCGCAACTTAACTTTCGGTTACGATCGGCACATGATCGTGCTGATCGTCGCAGAAATTCACTACTGATCTTCGACCATCGGCTAGAATGTGTCGCCGACATTCTCCACACTCCGCGGGAGCGCTCTTCTCGTGAAGCTCCGAAGATCAGCGAGCAGCTTTGCGTGTCGATCTTCGTTCGCCGATATCATGACCACAGCCTCAGCGCTGCGATCATCTCATGCAGGCGGACGATCTATACTGCAATGCGACAGCCGGCCAACGCATCACCTTGTCAAGCGCGATCGCAGACCCGATTGCTCGTGAATTGACAGACTACTCTATATGGCAGAGTATTCTGCACGGCATGCCGGAGTACTTCGATGTCCATCGCACAGGGGCAAATGGCGCTGTCGCCGTTCGAGATTGCCAAGACGGTCCGCCACGGCGGCGGCATGGTTGTCGGTGGCCTCCGGCTTGGCTGCACCGGAGCCGATCGATGAGTGCCGACGAAATCATCCACCAGAGCACTCGGCTCAGGATCATGGCCGCGCTGAACATGCTGGAAAGGCGCCAAACGCTGGACTTCACCGGGCTGAAGGCCATCGTGGACGTCACCGACGGGAATCTCGGCGCGCATCTCGATACGCTGGCCAGGGCCGGTTATGTCGACATCGAAAAGCTGTTCGTCGGCCGCCGGCCGCAGACGCGCGTCAGGGCGACGACCAGCGGACGGCGCGCATTCCGCGGCCACGCCGCATTCCTGCGCAAGATCATCGATCAGGCGATGCCGCGCAGGAAATAGCGTGGCGACTGGGCAATCCGCTCAGCGCGCGGCAACAACGGCAACGCCGGCGCCGATCATCACACCGCCCGCCGCGCGGTCACCCGGCGTACGATCCCTGGCGTACGCAACAGGCTGCGGGCGCGGCCGGCGAGGATGACATGAACGCCGATCACCACCGCTTCAACGGCCAGGATCACCATCATCAGCACACCAAGATGAGCAGCATTGAGCGATGCGCCGACGCCGCTAGGCAACAGCGCGACGTAGAACAACGGCATTTTCGGATTGCCAAGATTGAGCGCGATGCCGGTGGCAAAAATCGTCAGCAGCCCTCGCCGTCCTGAGACGGGCTGCAGTCCAGAATCTTCGCGATCCGCATTTCCGTCACGGCTGATAGCCGAGGCAGATGGCGCCGAGCGCGACGATAGCGCAGGCGCCGACCCGCCGCGGCGTTAGCATCTCGCCGAGGAACAGGCGTCCGATGAAGGCCGCGAAGACGACGCTGGTTTCGCGGATCGCGGTGATCGGACCTGCTGGTCCGAGCGCGAAGGCCGCGACCACGACACCGTAGGCCAGAAGTGCAAACAGGCCTCCGCCCAGCGCCTTCCAGGTTTCAGGCGCGCGCAGGTCGACAATGAGCCGGCCACGGCAGGCGACGAAGGCCGCCGGCAGCAACGCGCCGTAGATCAGCAGGACCCATGCGGTGTAGGCGCCGGCATTTCCCGCCGCCCGAACGCCGAGCGCATCGACCGTCGCATAGGCGGCGATGATCGCTCCCGTTGCCAATGCATAGAATATCGATGTCGTGGCGGCCCTGCCCCGTCCGAGCGAGAGACCCATGATGCCGCCAGCGACCAGCGCGACGCCGACGGTCTGCGGCAGAGTGAGCTGCTGGTTGGCCAGGAAGAACCCGCCGAGCGTGACAAGCAGCGGCACGCTGCCGCGAACGATCGGATAGACCTGCCCCAGTTCGCCATATCTGTAGGCGGCCACGAGAAACAAGGTGTAGCCAACCTGCAGGCAGGCCGAGAGCACGATATATAGGACCAGGCCGGCGCGGCCGGAAGGTCGTGGAAGAAGGCGAAGGGGATGGCGAGCGCCGTGCTTGAAAAGCTCATGACGGTGACGGTCCACAACCTGTCGGCCCCCGTGCGCAGGAACGCGTTCCAGCTTGCGTGCAGGATCGCCGCAAACAATGCGAGCCCGATGACCAGCGGGCTCATTGCGGCCGGCGCGAGGCGGCGACGATGCCCATGGCGCCCATGGCCGCCTTGCGGGCGTCGCGAATGGCGGCTTCGGCCTGCCCCATCTGCGCCAGCAAGGTCGCACCTTCGATCAGCATAAGCAGCGTCGCCGCCACGCTCTCGGCGCGGCCGCGCGGCATCATCTCTTCGAGGATAGACTGCATGCGCCGCTTGAGGCCGTTCTTCTGCCTGACAACGGCCTCGAAAATCGGATGCCCGGGATCGCCGAACTCGGCCAGCGCATGTGCGAACAGACAGCCATGGAAATCCGGGCTGCGGAACCAGCGTGCATGCCAGTCGAAGATTTTTCCGATTTTCTGCTCCGGCGGAACGTCCTCCTGGGCGAGCCGGTCGAGTTGGCGGTCGAAACGCATAGCGCGATAGTCGAGCACCTCGACGATCAGTTCGTCCTTGCTGGGAAAGTGGCGATACATCGTCATCTTGGCCACATCGGCTTCGGCGATGATCCGGTCGATACCGGTGGCATGGAAGCCGGCGCGCTTGAACAGCACGTAGGCCGTGTCAACGACGTGTTGGCGCTTGCCGGAAGCGGACGACGGCGTCATGGAGGTTACCTAGTAGTGAGACAGGTCTGTCTCGCCTGTATGCGATGGATCGAACCTGCTGTCAACGGCACGAAAAAACGCCTGCGGCCGATCAGGCCACAGGCGCGAAAGAGATTGGAAGGGGAAACCGGGTCTAGCGCAGAATGCGGCAGCGGCCGTTGTAGACCATCCAGCGGTCGAAGCCCGAGACGCAGAATTCGACATTGTCGCCGATCGAGGCAAAGCCCTGGCCTTCCTCGATCAGGTACCAGATGGTGCGATCGCGGCCGTCGGACAGGCTGACGGTGGCGCCGCAATAACGGCGACCGATCGGCCAGGTATCGTTGGCCGCCAGATAGCGATGCTGGTGGATGCGCCGGAAATCGGTGATCTGCACGTCAGGCAGATGCGGCACGTGATGCACCTGATAGGAAAAGCGGCTGGTGATCTTGTTCAGTACCCAGGGCTGACCGCAGACCCCGCTGTCTTCATCGGAATAGACCGTAAGATCGGCGGCCTGCACGGTCTGAGTGATACCGAGAGGCGCAGCAAGCGGGGTGAAGAGCGAAATCAGGGCGGCAAGGGCGGATTTGGCGAAGCGAGTCATGGCAGCCTCTCAAGGTCGATTGCGCGCACTGTGCGGATTCGCTCGGCGGCGGTCAAGCGGTTGCGTTGACAATGGTTTCCCAGTTTGAAACCGCTTTTTGACCAAAGCCGAATTTGCACGCACCGGAATGGCTCTGGCACGTTCATATCCAGACCCAAGAGCACGCGGTCCTCGGGTCGTCGATGAGACCGCCTCAAGCCTGCTCGCCGGCCAGCCATTCCAGCGACCAGTGCGCCGGCCGCCCCACCGCAAGCAGCCTGTGCA
>NZ_RZTF01000265.1:6518-9188 GCF_004023175.1 Mesorhizobium sp. M7A.F.Ca.MR.362.00.0.0 | reverse complement strand
ACTTTGTCGCGCAGCATAAGCCTGAATGGGACGATCCCGTCAGCGGCTATGTCAACGGCGCCAAGGGCGTGTCGCTGCTCAACAAATACCGCGGCTCGAACTATGGCGTGTCGCTGGACGGCGACTTCCAGACCTGGGTCTACCGCACCGACCTGTTCGGCGACGAAGCCGAGAAGAAGGCCTTCAAGGACAAATACGGCTACGATCTGGCGCCGCCGAAGACCTGGAAGCAGCATGGCGACATCGCCGCCTTCTTCCAGCGTCCGGACAAGGGCCTGTTCGGCTCGACCGACCTGCGCAACCAGGGCTGGGGCTACACGAACTGGTACCAGCGCTATGTCTCGATGGCTTCGCCCAACCAGTTCCTGTTTGGCGATGACGGCAAGCCGATGATCAATTCCGAGCAAGGCATCGCCGCCACCAACGAATATGTCGCTTCGCTCGCGCATCATTCGCCGGATGCGATCTCCTGGGGCTGGCCGGAGCAATATGGCAACTTCGCCAAGGGTGGTGCGGCGATGACCTGCGCCTTCTCCAACCTGCCGAAATTCCTCGACAATGCCGGCAATAAGGATTCAGCCGTCACCGGCAAGATCGGCTCGATGCTGCCGCCCGGCCGCGAGATCGGCGGCAAGCTGATCAGCCGTTCCGTGCTGTGGTTTTCGCTGACCGGCATGGTCTCGTCACAGTCGAAGAACCAGGAGGTCGCCTACCTCCTGCTGCAATGGCTGGGCTCGGCCCGCATCTATGCCTGGATGAGTGCCAACCCCGGCGGTTATCTGGACCCGTTCCGGCTTTCGGACTTCTCCGATCCGCTGGTGCGCCAGACCTATCATGCCTACCACATGGACGTCGTGCGCGAGACGGTCGCCCGCACCGTGCCGACCATCAACTATCCCGGCGCGACAGCCTTCCACAATGCGCTCGACGAGAACCTGATGGCGGCGCTGACCAAGGCCAAGACATCGGAGCAGGCGATGGCCGACACCGAGGCAGAGTGGAAGAAGATCGCCCGGCGCACCGGCGAGGACAAACTGCTCGAAGCCATCAAGACCAACAAGGAGGCCTGGCCGACAGTTCTCGATCCAATCGTCTGATCCTTCTCCCTGGATCATATCGAAGGAGGGGAGGAGCTTGCTTCTCCCCTCCGCCCACAACGCCACCAGCAAAGCCGCCAGATGAAGCGTTCCGTTCCTTTCCTGATATTCCGCTATGCGGCGATCTTCGCGGCCATGGCGGTGACGCTGGTGCCGATCCTGTGGATGGTATCGATGGCGTTCAAGCCGATCGCCGAATGGTCGGCGACCGGCGCCGAACTGACCTGGTGGCCGAAGAACCCGACGCTCAGCAATTTCCGTTTCGTGTTTGGCGAGTCGACCAACAATTTGATCGTCGCGCTCGACCGTAACGCGCTGAAGCCGATCCTCGCATCGCTGCTGTCGGCGGTTTTCGGCACGGTGATCGCCATGTCGGCGGGCACTGCCGCGGCTTATGGGCTGTCGCGTTTCGGCTCCGGCCAGAACCTGCCGCTGGCGCTGATCCAGCTCAGGATCTTTCCGCCGATGGCGGTCATGATCCCGGTGATGATCATGTGGGCTTTCCTCAACTTCACCGACAGCTGGTGGGGCCTGGCGCTGATCTATGGCATCGTCACCTTGCCGTTCGCCTTCTGGCTGATGAAGACCTTCTTCGACGACATGCCGCGCGAGATCGAGGAGGCAGCGCTTGTCGAAGGCTGTTCGCGGCTGCGCGTCTTCACCCGCATCACGCTGCCGATGATGCGCGCGCCGCTGGCCAGTGCCGCGCTCTTCGTCTTCATCCTCAACTGGTCGGACTATCTGATCGCGCTGCTTCTGACGACGCGCGAATGGGTGACGATCCCGGTCTACATGGCCTCGCTATCCTCCTCGATGACCGGGCAGCTCTATGGCGCCAAGGCGGCGCTTGGCCTGATCGCCGCCGTGCCGCCGGTCATCATGGGCATCGCCATTCAGCGCCATCTGGTGCGCGGGTTGACGTTCGGGGCGCTCAAGCAATGAGCGCGGTGACTGCCATGACGTCCAAGGATGAGGTGAAAGCCGTCGGAGCAAAGCCGGTTTCGCGCGATGAGGGCGCAAGGCTGGGTTTCCGGCTGACGCTGCCTGCGCAGATCCTGGTGCTGTTCATCTCGGCCTTCCCGCTGTTGATGCAGCTCTACATCAGCGTCACCGACTGGTCGCCCCTGTCGGGCACCGGCTGGTGGAACGCCTGGTCGATGTGGAACAGCTTTGCCAACTACACCGATCTCGCCGCCGACGCGCGCTTCTGGAGCGCGCTGAAGCGTACGGTCATTGTCATGATCGTCTGCGTGCCGGCGGAATTCCTGCTTGGGCTAGCGCTGGCGACGCTGTTTGCCGACGATTTCCCGGGCAAGCGCGCCTTCTATTCGATCCTGCTGATGCCGATGATGGTGGTGCCGGCGGTGGCCGGCTACATGTTCTTCATGCTGTTCCAGTCGGGAGGGCCGGTGAACGACATCTTGTCGGCGCTCACCGGATCTCCCGTCACCATCGCCTGGCTGTCGGATCCGACTCTGGCGCTGATCGCGGTGATGGTCGCCGACATCTGGCAGTGGACGCCGCTGATGTTCCTCATCCTGCTTGCCGGTCTGGTCGGCGTGCCGGAGGATCA
>NZ_RZTF01000265.1:3808-6508 GCF_004023175.1 Mesorhizobium sp. M7A.F.Ca.MR.362.00.0.0 | reverse complement strand
GATCAAGGCGGCGACGCTGCTCGGCGCCAATCCCTGGCAGCGCTTCGTCACCATCGTGCTGCCGAAGATGAAGACGATCATCATCATCGCGCTGGCGATCCGGGTGATCGAGAACTTCAAGATCTTCGACACGCTCTACATCATGACCGGCGGCGGTCCAGGCGTCGCCACCGAAACCATCTCGGTCTACATCTACAAGCTCACCACTCAGGATTTGATCTGGGGCTATGTGGCGGCGATCGCGCTGGCCATTCTGGTCGTGCTGTCGATCGTCGCGGTGTTTGCCATGAAGCGCATGGCGCGGGCACGCGAGGTAACGGCATGAGCGCGATCCACTTGCAGAACCTGGTCAAGAAATTCGGCGACTTTACCGCGCTCAAGACCATGGACCTGGCAATATCAGACGGCGAGTTCATGGCGCTGCTCGGCCCGTCGGGCTGCGGCAAGTCGACGACGATGAACATGATCGCCGGCATGGAAGAGCCGACCGGCGGCAAGATCCTGTTTGGCGAGCGCGACATGGCCGGCGTGCCGATGGGCCGGCGCGGCGTCGGCTTCGTCTTCCAGAACTACGCCATCTTCACGCATATGACGGTGTGCCAGAACCTTGCCTATGGACCAAAAATGCGAGGGGCTGCCAAAGCCGAGATCGATCGCCGTGTCGGCGCTATCGCTGAGATGCTGCAGCTGACGCCGCTGCTCGACCGCAAGGCCGACAGGCTGTCGGTCAACATCTTGCAGCGGGTGGCGATCGGCCGCTCGGCGATCATGGAGCCGGCGATCTTCCTGCTCGACGAGCCGCTGTCCAATGTCGACGCCGCTTTCCGGGCCGTCATGCGCACCGAACTGAAGCAGCTGCAGCGGCAGTTCCGCCAGACCATGGTCTATGTCACCCACGATCAGCTTGAGGCGATGACCATGGCCGACCGCATCGCGGTCATGGATCATGGCGTGCTGCAGCAGGTCGGCACGCCGCTCGAGGTCTACAACGATCCGGCCAATGTCTTCGTCGCCCGCTTTATCGGTGCGCCGGGCATGAATCTGCTCAAGGGCAGGCCAGCGGAGAGCGACCGCGGACTGGTCGTCGATCTCGGACCGCTGGGCGTCACGCCGCCGCTGCCGGGCGAACTCGCGATGGCCATGCGCGGTGCGCGCGGCGAGGTGCTTTACGGATTCCGGCCTGAACAGGCGACGTTGGTTCAGAATGGGCAGGGGCTCGCAATGCCGGTGACCTTTGTCGAACGGATCGGTGCGCGCACCATCGTTCATCTCGGCCAGGGCGAGGCGGCTGTGAAAACGGTGTTCGACAATGATGTCGGACTGGCTATCGGCGGCACCGCTGTCATCGCCCCCACTACGTCGTCGGTGCGCGTCTTCGACGCCGCTACCGGCCTTGCGATGAAGGCAGGTTGAGATGGCCGATATCGTCTTCCGCAATGTGACCAAACGCTACGGCAATACACTCGCCGTCGACGACGCCTCGTTCACCGTCGACGACAACGAGTTCTTCTGCTTCTTCGGACCGCCGCTGTCGGGCAAGTCGACGATCCTGCGCCTGGTGCTCGGGCTGGAGACACCTGACACCGGCGAAATCCTGATCGGAGGCAGGCCGGTCAACGCGATGTCGCCGGCCGAGCGCAACGTGGCGATGGTGTTCCAGAACCTGGCGCTGTTTCCGCATATGAGCGCGCTCGAAAATGTCCGCTTTCCCCTTGTCGAACGCCGGGTCGCCGAGACCGAGATCAAGCGGCGGGTCACCGACGTCGCGGCGAAGCTGCATATCGGCCATATCCTGCACAAGCCGCCGGGACAGCTTTCGGGCGGGGAGCGGCAGCGCGTGGCGATCGCGCGGGCTCTGGTGCGCGATCCCAATGCCTATCTGATGGACGATCCGATCTCGGCGCTCGACGCCAGGCTGCGCGAGGAAACGCGCGTCGAGCTGAAGCGCATCCAGCGCGAACTCGGCAAGACGCTGATCTACGTCACGCATGACCAGGAAGAGGCGATGTCGGTCGCTGACCGCATTGCCATCCTGGAGGACGGCAAGATCAGGCAGATCGGTACGCCAGCAGAGATCTACGACCGCCCGGCCAGCACCTATGTGGCAAGGCTGCTTGGTTCGCCGATGATGAACATCCTCAGATCGGCGCGCGGCGAGGGCGGTGTCGAAGCGGCTGAAGGCACGATTCGCATCGACGACAAGACAGCGCCCGCCGACGCCGTGGAGATCGGGCTGAGGCCGGAAGACATCAAGGTTAGACCGTGGGCGGATGGGGGCCCGGGCCGCCCGGCGCGAGTGTTCGAGGTCGAGCCGCTTGGCGGCTATACCGTGGTGACGCTCGCTGCCGGGCAGGCGCGGCTGAAGGCATTGCTGCGCGGCCAGCCCGACATCCGGCCGGATGCCATGGTGGCGATATCCTGCGAGCCGGCCAGAGTGCATTATTTCAAACAGAGCGGCGGAGCGTTGGCACGATGACGGCCGCCGCAAGGAAAGAGTTTCGGGAGGAAGAGATGGGAAGCAAAGGCTTCGAGCCGGACGTGAAGGTCCGCACGAAGGAATACAAGATCGGCTGCGCCGGCGCAGGCATGATCATGGCCGAGTGCCATCTCGCCGCCTACAAGGAAGCCGGGTTCCCGGTGGTGGCAATCGCCTCGCGCACCAGGGCCAGCGCCGAGAAGGTGGCGACGCGCTGGAGCATC
>NZ_RZTF01000265.1:0-3798 GCF_004023175.1 Mesorhizobium sp. M7A.F.Ca.MR.362.00.0.0 | reverse complement strand
AGAATGTCGAGATCATCGATCTTGCTTTCCCGCCCGACCTGCAGCCGGCGCTGATCCGTCACGCGCTGAAGCAGAAGCACATCAAGGCGATCCTGGCGCAGAAGCCGTTGGCCTTGTCGGTCGAGGAAGCGGTCAAGCTGCGCGACGAGGCGGCAAAAGCCGGCAAGATCCTCTCGGTCAATCAGAACATGCGCTACGACCAGTCGATGCGCGTCTTGAAGCAGATCATCGACAGCGGCGCGCTGGGCGACATCGTCTTCGCGCAGATCGACATGCACGCCATCCCGCACTGGCAGAGCTTCCTCGAGGACTATGACCGGCTGACGCTCGCCAACATGAGTGTGCATCATCTCGACGTGCTGCGCTTTCTGTTCGGCGATCCCGACGAGATCACCACGCTGACACGCAAGGATCCGCGCACGACATTCGACCATTCCGATGGCATCACCGTGTCGACGCTGCGCTTCCCGTCCGGTGTGCTTGCCGTGTCGCTGGAGGATGTCTGGTCCGGTCCGCGTCAGGATGGCTACAAGGACGACCAGCACATCAACTGGCGCGTCGACGGCAGCAAGGGGGTCGCGAAGGGCACCATTGGCTGGCCGACGGGCGCTGCCTCGACGCTGACCTATGCCTCGACCGAGACGACCGGAGGCGAGTGGGTCAGTCCGAGCTGGGACACGATGTGGTTCCCGCATGCCTTTATCGGGGTGATGGAGCAGCTCCAGCACGCGGTGAAGACCGGCACACCGCCGGCGCTGTCGGTCGCCGACAACGTCAAGACCATGGCGCTGGTCGAGGCGGGTTATCGCTCGATCGACGAGGGCCGCACGGTCAAGCTTTCCGAAATCGCTACCTGATCACCGCAACTGAAACACCAGACAACTGAATCGCTTACAGGGAGGAATTCACACTATGATGCAGGCAGGTATTTTCACGGGCTATTTCCCGTACGGCCTCGAAGAGACGGCGAAGAAGATCCGTGGCCACGGTTTCAACACCGTGCAGCTCGACCTTCATTTCAAGGATATCGACCTGTCGGCCGGCCAGATCACCAAGGATAAGGCCAAGAAGGTTCGCGACACGTTCCGTGCCCACGACCTGCCGATCTGCTGCATCTCGGGCTACACCAATGTCATTCATCCCGACCTCGCGCACCGCAAGGCGAATGTCGATCGGCTGAAGGAAATCATCCGCAACGCCCGCCAGCTCGGCAGTCCTTACGTGATCTCGGAGACCGGTACCTACAACACCGAGAGCGAGTGGATGAGCGATCCCAAGAACAAGTCCGAAGAGGGTTTTGAGATGTGCCGCAAGGTGATCTCCGAACTGGCGCAGGAAGCCTATGACCACGGCTCAATGTTCCTGCTCGAAACCTACGTCAACAATGTCGTCGGCTCGGTCGAGGAAACGGTGAGGATGTTCGCGCAGGTCGACCATCCGGGCCTCGGCCTGCTGATGGATCCGACCAACTACTTCGAAAGCCACAACATCGACCAGATGGACAAGGTGCTGAACCAGGTGTTCGACACGCTGGCCGACAAGGTCAAGATCGCGCATGCCAAGGATGTCGCACGAGCCGGCGACGACAAGAGCGAGAAGCATGCGGACATCGGCGATGACGACGCGCTGGCCTCGCACACCTTCCGCGGCGTTGGCGAGATGGTCCTCAACGCGCCGGGCACCGGCTCGCTGAACTACGACCTCTATCTGCAGCGCCTGTCGCAGAAGAACCCGAACATCCCGGTGATCATCGAACACCTTTCGGAAGACGACGTGCCGAGGGCCAAGAAATTTCTCGACGACAAGTTCCGCGCCAACGGTCTCTGACCAGCTGTGCGTCGCCCTTTGCCGGCGGTGCATCCGGCTTGGAAGCAACAACAAGGGAGGAATTGCAGTGTTGAAATTCGGATTGAAACTGGCAGCGGCCGCGACTGTGTTCGCGGGCATCGCATTCGCCTCGCCGGCAATGGCGCAGGATGGCCAGAAGACGTTCTATCTGCTGTCGCATGGCGGTCCGTCGGATGCGTTCTGGCTGGACTGGAATGCCGGCGCGACCAAAGCCTGCGACCAGCTCAAGGTGACCTGCAAGATCTCCTTCAGCGGCGGCGACATGGCGGCGCAGAAGGAGGCCTTCAATTCCGCGCTTGCGGCCAAGCCCGACGGCATCGCCACCACCTCGGCCCAGCCGGGCCTGTGGACCGAGGAAGTGAAGGCTGCCAAGGCGGCCGGGATCCCGATCGTGTTCTTCAACACAGACGATCCGGCGACCGGACGGCAGGCCTATGTCGGCGCCGATCTCAAGGAGGCGGGGGTCATCTGGGCCAAGTATCTTGTCGACCACAAGATGGTGAAGCAGGGCGACAAGGTGTTCCTGCCGGTGGAAGTGCCTGGCGCCAGCTATCAGCAGCTGGAGACCGAAGGCATCGCCAGCGTCTTCGATCCGTTGGGGATCAAATATGATGTGGTCGATTGCGGCACCGACCCGGCCGGCATCATTGCCAAGATGACCGACTATATGGTGGCCAACAATCCGCCGGCGATCATCGCGCTCGGCGATTCCGTCGCGGCCAGCGTCAAGCGGGTGTTCGACGGCGCCGGTGTGCCGGCCGGCAAGATCCCGGTCGTCGGCTGGGGCAATTCGAAGGAAACCGCGGAAGCCGTGAAGTCCGGCTTCGTCAACGCGGCCGCCTGGCAGTTTCCGTCTGCGCAAGGCTTCATGCCGGTGGCGCTGCTCGGGCTCGCCGCGTCGGGCGAACCGATCGGCTACGACATCCATACTTTCAGCCTCTACGACGCCTCGAGCGTCGAACCGATCCTGAAACTCTACGACACGAAGTGAAAACCGGTGCCCGCGGCGCAGGCCGCGGGCACCATTTCAAAGCATGGTTCAAGCAGTCATGATGATCGCCGCAGAAGACGAAATGCCTGTCGGGAAACGTAGATCGAGCCTTATGCGCTCGCCGCAATTCTCCTCGCTCGTCATCCTCATTGTCCTGCTCGCGGTGTTCGCCATCGCCGATGCCAATTTCCTGTCGCCGCTCAACATCTCCAACATGATGGCGTTCCTCCCCGAGCTCGGCATTATCGCGCTCGGCATGACGCTGCTTCTGACGGCGGGCGAATTCGACCTGTCGGTTGGTGCCGTGTTCGGGCTGGCGCCGGTCGTCGTCATGCTTCTGGTGCAGAACGGAGGCGTCGATATCGGCATCGCGCTTCTGGCCGGGCTTCTGCTGTGCATCGCCATCGGCGCCATCAACGGGCTGATCGTCACCAAGATCGGCATTTCGTCCTTCCTGGTCACGCTGTCCATGCTGCTCGTGGTGCGCGGGGCGGCGCTCTACATCACGCAGGGCTTTCCGCTGAAATCCTGGGACCAGCCAGGCTTTTTCGTCACGCTGCTGGCCGGCAGCTTCAATGTCGGGTCGTTCCGGTTCTACACCTCGCTGTGGTGGTTCATCGGTCTCTCGCTGCTGGCGATCTACGTGCTGCGCTATGCCAAGCTCGGCAACTGGATCAGCGCCATCGGCTCCAACCGGAACGCGGCGGTGGCGCGCGGCGTGCCGGCGGACGCCGTCAAGGTGTGGCTGTTCATCCTGACTTCGGTCCTTGCGGGACTGGCCGGCATGATCAGCGCCTTCCGCATCTCGGCCGCCTCACCGGTGGCCGGCACCGGCTATGAGCTCGAAGTGATCGCCATGGTGGTGGTCGGCGGCACGGCGCTGACCGGCGGACGCGGCACGATCCTCGGCACCATCGTCGGCGCGCTGATGCTGCGCGCGATCCGCAACGGCATCGTGC
>NZ_RZTF01000264.1:1679-6059 GCF_004023175.1 Mesorhizobium sp. M7A.F.Ca.MR.362.00.0.0 | reverse complement strand
TCTGCTAGTTTGAATCTACGCATCGTGCTTTTCCAAAGTCGATTTCGATTTTGGAGCCGATGCGGAGGCATCGAGACCGCGCGAGCGGAAGGCGTGGATTGCCTGGGCCAACACCGCAACGGCGATCTCTCCCGGGCTGGCAGCACCGATGTCGAGCCCGATCGGCGCATGGATACGGGCGATCTGATCGGCGCTCGCGCCCAGCGCCAGCAGGCGTTCGACCCGCTTCGCATGCGTCTTCCTGCTACCCAGCGCCCCGACATAGAAACAGTTGGCGTCAAGCGCGGCCTTCAGCGCGAAATCATCGACCTTCGGATCAT
Source organism: Mesorhizobium sp. M7A.F.Ca.MR.362.00.0.0 (assembly GCF_004023175.1). NCBI lineage: Bacteria > Pseudomonadati > Pseudomonadota > Alphaproteobacteria > Hyphomicrobiales > Phyllobacteriaceae > Mesorhizobium > Mesorhizobium sp. M7A.F.Ca.MR.362.00.0.0. The sequence goes on along the minus strand of NZ_RZTF01000264.1, from coordinate 5,739 downwards.
GGGTGACGGCGGCAAGTGCGGTGTAGCTGTCAAGCGGCTGGCGCTTCAGCACATCCTCCGGCCATTCGGCATGAAGCGCCACATCGGGAAAGCGGTCCGGCGTGGCGAAGGCGGTGCGGGGGTCGATTATCTCCACGGGATAGCCGGCGATCTTCGCCATCGGCGCCAGCGCCTGGCTGATATGGACAGCGCCAATCACGACCAGACGCGGCTGCGGCAGATGCGCGTTGAGAAAGAAAGTCCTCCCCTCTGCCTCGACCGAACCGGAATTGCCGGTGCGGAACGCCTTGGCAATGGCAGCGCCGAGATCGCCGGCGACCTGATCGCCTTCGCGCACGATGCGGTCGCGGCCGTCACCGAGATCGGTGACAAGGATCGCCGCACGGCGAGCTCGTCGTTCGGCGTTCAAAATTTTTAAGGCGTAGGGATCCATCCGAGATCAGCCCAGTCTTTCCACGTACACCTTGATGCGGCCGCCACAGGACAAGCCGACCTGCCATGCGGTTTCATCGGCAACACCGAACTCCAGCAACCTGGCCTTGCCGCTGTCGATGACGTCGATGGCCTCACTGACCACAGCGCCTTCGACGCAGCCGCCCGAGACGGAGCCGTGGAAATTGCCGTCGGCGTCGATGACCAGATGGCTGCCTACAGGTCGGGGCGCCGAACCCCAGGTCTCGACCACAGTCGCGATGGCCACGTCCTTGCCGTCCTTCATCCAGCCCTCCGCGATGATCAGCGGGTCGCGGGCCTCATCCAGATAAATGCTGTTTTCCATGACCGTTTCTCCAGAAGTCTGTTTTTCTCGGGATCTGTTTTCCGGGTGGGAAAGATATGGTTATGCGGCGTGCCTCGCGCCAGCGTCCAGCCATCGGCGCGGATCGACGGATTGTGCCGACTTCTTGTCCAATGACGCGCAGAGATCGGCGAGCGCATCGAGATTGTGCACCGAGCGGAACTCGTCGACATGCGGCAGCATCGCCTTGACGCCACGGGCGCGCGCCTGAAAACCGCCAAAGCGCAGCAACGGGTTCAGCCAGATCAGCCGCCGGCAGGATTTGTGCAGGCGCTCCATTTCCTCCGACAGGCCGTCGACATCGTCGCGCTCCAACCCGTCGGTGATCAGAAGCACGACCGCCCCCTGCCCCAGCACGCGCCGCGACCATATCAGGTTGAACTCGGCAAGTGTGTCGCCGATGCGGGTGCCGCCCGACCAGTCCTTGACCGCCGCAGAACAGTCGGCAAGTGCTGCATCGGGATCGCGATGGCGCATCTGCCGGGTCAGATTGGTCAGTCTGGTACCGAAGACGAAGGTGTGCACGCGACGCCTTTTTTCCGTCAGTGCATGCAAGAAATGCAGGAAGATGCGCGTGTACTGGCTCATCGAGCCTGAAATGTCGGCCAGAACCACCAAAGGCGGATGAACTTCGCGGGCTGAGCGGAATTTCGGCAGGATCAGTTCGCCGCCGGTGCGCGCGGCCGAACGCATCATGGCTCGCGGATCGATGCGGCGGCCATGCGCATCGGCCTTGAAGCGCCGGGTCCGCACCATGTCGAAAGGCAGCCGCAGTTCGGCGATCGCCTTCTTGGCGTCGGCCATCTCGGCGGCGTTCATCTGGGCAAAATCCTTGGCCCGCAACACCTCGTTGCCGGAAAAAGTGAAGCGGGCGTCGACCTCGATCTCGGGAATTTCCTGTGGCGGCTGGTTCTTCTGGTGGCCCTCGAACATCGCCTGGCTGACCCGGTTTTCAGCGGCGCGTGGCTTCTGCTTTTCCCTGGTGTCGGGTGCCACCGGCGAAAACATAGCCAGCATCTTCTCGATCAGTTCACGCGATTTCCAGAACAGCCGGAAGGCTTCGTCGAAAGTGGCGTGATCCTCATGCCGCGACACCAGCACGGCGTGCAGCGTCCAGTAGAAATCGTCGCGCGAACCAATGCCGGCGGCGAGCACCGCCTCGATGGCGTCCTTGACCGAGGCCGGCCCGACCCGCATGCCGGCCTTGCGTAAGGTGCGGGCAAAATAGACGATGTTGTCGGCAATCCGCCCGTGCGGCATGGCCTCTTTCGGCTCGGGGCGCGGCATCGCCTACTCCGCCGCCGAAAGCTCGGCCTTCACCTCGTTGAGGATGCGCCGGCCTTCGCCCTGTTCGATGCGGGCAATGTCGTCCTGGTATTTCAACAGCACGCCGATCGTGTCGGAGACGGTTTCCGGATCGAGCGCCACCTTGTCGAGTTCGGTCAGCGCGCCGGCCCAGTCGATGGTTTCGGCGACGCCAGGCACCTTGAACAATTCGATCTGGCGCAGCTTCTGGATGAAGGAGACCACTTCGGCCGAAAGCCGCTGGTTGGCCTGCGGCACCTTACGGCGCACGATCTCGAGTTCGCGCTCGGCGTTGGGATAGTCGACCCAGTGATAGAGGCAGCGCCGCTTCAGCGCATCGTGGATTTCGCGGGTGCGATTGGTGGTGATGATGACGATCGGCGGTTCTTCCGCCTTGATGGTGCCAAGTTCGGGCACCGTCACCTGAAAGTCGGACAGGATTTCGAGCAGGAAGGCTTCGAACGCTTCGTCGGTACGGTCGAGCTCATCGATCAGGAAAACCGGGGCAGCGCCCGTCTTTCCGGTCAGCGCATCGAGCACCGGGCGGCGGATCAGGTATTTTTCGGAAAAGACGTTGCGCTCCATGGCGGAGCGCTCGACCGTGCCGGCTGCCTCCTCCATGCGGATTTCGATCATCTGCGCGGCGTAGTTCCACTCATAGACGGCGGACGAAACGTCGAGGCCTTCATAGCACTGCAGGCGGATCAGCCGGCGACCGAGCGCCTGTGCCAACACCTTGGCGATCTCGGTCTTGCCGACGCCGGCCTCGCCCTCGAGGAACAGCGGCCGCTTCATACGCAACGACAGGAACAGCACGGTCGCCAGCGACCGGTCCGCCACATAGTCCGCACCGGTCAGGAGATCGAGCGTCTCGTCGATCGTCCGTGGCGCGGCGCGCGGTTTCAGCTCGGTCATTCTTTCTCCGTGAACGCCGCCGCTCCGCTGTCCAGAACGTGGTAGCCGCGGGCGTGGTAGATCAGCGGCCGCAAATTATCGCCCATACGCAGACCTGTCACCTTGCCAAAAAGCACACGATGGGTGGCCAGATCCTTGGTGTCGATCAATTCGCAGTCGAACACGGCAAGCGCGCCTTTCAGCGTCGGCGCGCCGGTGGAGATCACATCCCATTCGCCAAGCGCGAAACGTTCCTCGACCGGCAGGCCGGTGATGCCGGAAAAGCCGACCGACAGCGGCTCCTGGTGCGAGGCCAGCGTGTTCAGGGCAAACCTGCCGTTTTTCACGAACAGCTCATTCTTGGCATTTTCGCGGTTGAGACAGACCAGGATGGTTGGCGGCGTGTCCGACACCGAACAGGCGGCGATCACCGTCGTGCCGCGCTTGCCGGCCGGCCCGTCGGTGGTGACCACATGGACGTGGCCGGCAAAGTGGCTCATCGCGTCGCGATAGGCCTGCGGCCCAATGTCGTTCTTCTTCAGCACCGTATTTTTTCCATGGTCAGGATCCTACCGACATATATGGCCAGATATAGCCCGCCACAAGCGAAGTGCTTGAGCCATATCCCGAAATTCCCGTGTTGCACCAAGGCCGGGCAGCCTTTAGGTCTTGGCGGCAATAGTGCCAGGAGCATAGAGCCGGCACGGAGGGACCCATCGCTCGAATGCGACCCAGGACAAGAACAATAGCGGCGCTGTTCTGGCTGTTTCTGGCCAGTGCCGCGGATGCCCAGACGCTGCTCGTCGGCGTCGCGGCACCGCTATCGGGACCATCTGCCATTCTCGGCAAGCAGATCGAGGCCGGCACCGGCCTGGCGGCCGAAGCGAACGGCATCGAACTCAAGACCGTGGATGACGCCTGCACCGCCGATGGCGGCGCTACTGCTGCCAGGGATTTCGCCGCTGCCAAGGTCAATGTCGTGGTCGGCTTTCTCTGCACCGAGGCGATCGAGGCGGCGATGCCGATCCTGAAGGACGCCGGCATTCCGGTCATCGCCATTGGCGT
>NZ_RZTF01000264.1:0-1670 GCF_004023175.1 Mesorhizobium sp. M7A.F.Ca.MR.362.00.0.0 | reverse complement strand
CGCCAAGACCGGCTGGCCGGTCTATCGCCTCGGGCCGCGCGGCGACGATGAGCGCAACGCCATCGCGTCCGCCCTCACCCATCTATGGCAGAACGAGCTGTTCGCCATTATCGACGACGGCACCATCTACGGACGTGAGATCGCCGAGACGTTGCGGGCAGCGGCCGAACAGGCAGCGCTGAAACCGGTATTCGTCGACACGTTCCGGCCACAGCTCGACAACCAGATCGGCATGATCGGCCGGCTGAAGAAGGCTGGCGCGACGCATGTCTTTGCCGGTGGCGACGGCGACGACATCGCCATCATGGGCCGCGATGCCGCACAGCTTCAGGCGGGCATCGTCTTTGCCGGCGGCGAAAATCTCCGCACACCGCCGGGCGATGTACCCTATGCCGTGGGCACGCTGATGATCGCACCGCCGGAATGGGCCGATGTCGCCGATCCAAAAGTGCTGGCGGCATTTGACGCTAAGAAGATCGTGCCTGACGGCTATGCGCTGCCGGCCTTTGCGGCGGTCGAAATCGCCAAGGCAGCATCAGGCTTGTCCGAAAGCTCGGGCAAGCCGCTGACGGAGGCCCTGACCGGACAGGATTTCACCACGGCGATCGGGCCGATCCGCTTTGATGCAAAAGGCGACCTCAGCCAGAGACCTTACCGCGTCTTCCGTTTCGACGGCACGCGCTTTGCGCCCTTGGAAAGCAACTGATGTTTCGCACCGGCCCACGCAACCTGATCACCGACGTTGCCGGCCTGCGCGTCGGCAATGCGTCCGACGCCAGCCTGAAGTCCGGCGTCACGACCGTGCTTTGCGACACGCCGACAGTGGCCGGCGTTCAGATCCTGGGCGGCGCGCCGGGCACGCGCGAGACAGACCTGCTCGAACCGCACAATTCCGTCGATGTGGTGCACGCCGTCGTGCTTTCAGGCGGTTCGGCTTTCGGCCTCGACGCGGCGTCCGGCGTGCAGGCGGCATTGCGCGAACGCGGCATCGGCCTGGAGGTCGGTGGTTTTCGCGTGCCGATCGTGCCGTCGGCGATCCTGTTCGACCTGCGCAATGGCGGCGACAAGGATTGGGGCCGTTATCCGCCCTACCGCGAGCTTGGTTATGAGGCCGCGCAAACTGCCGCCGCCGATTTCCAGCTTGGCACGATCGGCGCCGGCACCGGCGCGCTGACCCCGGGGCTGAAAGGCGGCCTCGGCTCCGCCTCGACGCTGCTGGATAGCGGCGTCACCGTCGGTGCGCTGGCCGCCGTCAACCCGACCGGATCGGTGACCACAGGCCGAACCCGCCATTTCTGGGCAGCACCGTTCGAAATCGGCAACGAATTCGGCGGGCTTGGTTATCCCTCGCCGATGCCGGACGATGCGAAACGGATTCTTTTGAAACACCGCGACAAGCATGTTGGCAGGCAGATGGAGACCGGCGGCAACACCACCATCGCCGTCATTGCCACCGATGCGGTGCTCACAAAAGCTGCCGCCAAGCGCCTGGCGATATCGGCGCATGACGGGTTCGTGCGCGCGATATGGCCGACGCACACACCAGCCGATGGCGACCTTGTGTTCGCGCTGGCGACCGGCACGAGCGGTATCGAACTCTCCGCCGATGCGGCGATCGATCTCTACGCCGCCTGTCTCTTATACACATCTCCGCGCCCACGAGACACTCG
>NZ_RZTF01000263.1:0-3108 GCF_004023175.1 Mesorhizobium sp. M7A.F.Ca.MR.362.00.0.0 | reverse complement strand
CGCGGCGTCTATGCGGCAACCCCTGCCGAAAACGATCTGTTTCCGGTCTGGTCGTCACGCCTGAGGTGAAGCGATCAATCAGACCCGATCGGACTTTTCTTCCTCGAACGTCACCGCAACATCGGAATTCGCCGACAGCCAGACCTTCTTGCCGTCGACTTCGGCAATCAGGCTCAGGGGAATATAGTGATGATGGCCCTTGTGAGCGCCCTCGCCGCTATCGGCCTTGGTCAGCTTGATGCGCTGGCCATCGACCTTGTCGACAGTGCCGACATGCACGCCGTCGGCGCCGACGACTTCCATATGCTCGCGAATTTTGCTGGTGTCGGTCATGGTGGTCTCCATTGGGACTGGCGACGATAACAAATGACGGGCCGATTGGATGCATCGGCTTTCGCACCGCACGACGTTTTGATTTCGGCGTGCTAGGGGATTGAGACGATCACGGGGGTGAAGACCGATGCGAATGCTCTTTCTGTTTGCCGTTGGCCTGCTTGCCCAGTTTGCCACCTCGATCGCGGCTCATGCCGGCGATGTCGCCGAACTTGAAATCCTCGGCTTCACCAAGGACGGCAGCGTCTTTGCTTTCGAGGAATATGGCGTGCAGGATGGATCGGGTTTTCCCTATGCCAACCGCTACTACATCGACACCAGCACCGACAGCTTTCTCAAGGGCACGCCGATCCGGGTCCGGCTTGAGGACGAGAATGCCAAACTGGATGCGGCGCGCCTTCAGGCCCGGCAAAAAGGCGAAGCCATTGTCAGTCAGGCCGAGTTGGACGCCAATCGCGGCATCACCGCCGGCTTCAACCCGGTGACCGAACTTTCGGCCGATCCGCACCGGATGGCAGTCAACCCGCGCCCGATCTTTTCGCCGGTCGACCCACCGCTCGAGTTTCGGCTCGACGAGCTCGGCATGAACAACACCGAGGGCTGCGAGAGCCAGGGCGAGATCAACGGCTTCCGGCTGCTGCGTATCGAGGCGCAGGATGGCGGCACGACCAAGCTGCTGCACGAGGACAAGTCGATACCGAAAAGCCGGGGTTGCCCGAACGGCTACCGCATCGGCGCTGTGCAGACCTTTTCGATGGACAGTCTCAGCGCCTATGCCGTGCTGATCGCGGTGCGCCAATACGGCTTTGAAGGCCCGGACTTTCGCTGGATCGCGGTGACCGGCCGCCTGTGACACCGCTTGTCCCACCCGCCCCGCGCGATCGTTCGCTGAACCGCCTTCGCCGCGCGATACCGACGCCGCGCACTGCGTTTTATGGCGCCTTGCTATGGGCCACGACGATGGGCGCCAGCGCGCTTGTCGCCCTGTTGTTGGACGACTGGGAGACGCCGGCGAAAATCCGCATTGTCACCGCGCTGTTTGCGGTGGGAGCTGCGCTGGCTTTTCCCATCGGCCTGTTCGCGGCGCGGCTGGTCTCGCAGGGAAGACGCTGGGAAGTCGCCTTTGCCGCGGCCTTCGTGTGCCTAGCCGCGGCGACGATCGGCCTGACCGCCGGGCTCTTTGCCCTGCAGTACCGCTCCTACTACGCCGAGTGGCACGCCCCTGCTTTCACCCGCACCTGGGTCCTCCAGTTCGTCTTCACGACGCTGATTGCGCTCTACCAGTTCGTGGTGCTGGGCATCCGGCTCTATTTTCCAGTTGGTTTCATCGCTCTGTTTGCCGCGGGCGTCTGGTTTGCGCGCCAGCAGCGTTGAGCATTTTGCTCGCCTCTGTTAGGACGCGGGCAAACTTCTCGATATGTCAGGACTGACCGATGATCCCTCGCTATTCCCGGCCGGAAATGGTCGCCATCTGGTCGCCAGAAACCCGGTTCCGCATCTGGTTCGAGATCGAAGCCTATGCCTGCGACGCGCTGGCCGAACTCGGCGTCATTCCCAGGGAAGCGGCAAAAACCATCTGGGAAAAGGGCGGGGCGGCAAAATTCGATGTCGAGGCGATCGACGAGATCGAGCGCGTCACCAAGCATGACGTCATCGCCTTCCTCACCCATCTCGCCGAATTCGTCGGCCCGGACGCCCGCTTCATCCACCAGGGGATGACCTCGTCCGATGTTCTCGACACCTGTTTTGCCGTGCAGCTGACCCGCGCCAGCGATATCCTGCTCGCCGATATCGATGGCTTGCTTGCAGCGCTCAAGCGCCGCGCCTTCGAGCACAAGGACACCGTCACCATCGGCCGCAGCCATGGCATCCATGCCGAGCCGACCACCTTTGGCGTCAAGCTGGCGCAGGCCTATGCCGAATTCTCGCGCTGCCGCGAGCGCTTGGTGCACGCGCGGGAAGATATAGCGACCTGCGCGATTTCGGGCGCGGTCGGCACCTTCGCCAACATCGACCCCTATGTCGAGGAACATGTGGCGGCAAAGCTCGGCCTGAAACCCGAGCCGGTGTCGACGCAAGTGATCCCGCGCGACCGCCATGCCATGTTCTTTGCCACGCTCGGCGTCATCGCCTCGTCGGTCGAGCGGCTGTCGATCGAAATCCGGCATTTGCAGCGCACCGAAGTGCTGGAGGCGGAAGAGTATTTTTCGCCGGGCCAGAAGGGCTCGTCGGCCATGCCGCACAAGCGCAACCCGGTGCTGACCGAAAACCTCACCGGTCTTGCCCGCATGGTGCGCTCCATGGCGCTGCCGGCGATGGAAAATGTGGCGCTCTGGCACGAGCGCGACATCTCGCACTCCTCGGTCGAGCGCATGATCGGCCCGGATGCCACCGTGACGCTCGATTTCGCACTGTCACGGCTGACCGGCGTCGTCGACAAGCTGCTCGTCTATCCCGACAACATGCTGAAGAACATGAACAAGTTCCGCGGCCTCGTGCATTCGCAGCGCGTCATGCTGGCGCTGACCCAAGCCGGCCTGTCGCGCGAAGACTCCTACCGCCTGGTGCAGCGCAACGCCATGAGGGTGTGGGAGCAAGGCGCTGATTTCCTTGAGGAACTTTTGGCCGACAAGGAAGTGACCGCAGCGCTGCCTGAAGCCGAAATCCGCGAGAAATTCGACTTGGGCTATCATACCAAGCATGTCGACACGATCTTCAAGCGGGTGTTTGGAGAAGCCTGAGCTTCCTTCTCCCCGTCACTATACGAGGAGAAGG
>NZ_RZTF01000262.1:8275-9209 GCF_004023175.1 Mesorhizobium sp. M7A.F.Ca.MR.362.00.0.0 | reverse complement strand
CCCGCTGGATGTCTCCGGCCTGATCACCCACCGCATCGGCATCGACGATTTTCAGGCCGGCTTCGATGCGATGCGCAGCGGCAGTTCCGGCAAGGTGGTGATGGACTGGTAGATGCCGCCTAGCGCAGGATTCTGTTTTTCATCAGCCATTTCACGGAGCGGGGCCATGCGTGGTTCGCACCCATGCGAAGATCGGTAAACCCCTCCGAAACATGTCTCCCGGTTTCGGCGTCAAGGATGCGAATGAACATAGTATGTTCCGTTCGGTTGACGCGCGTTACGACGCCAAGCAAGGCAAGCGACGCGCGGTGCTCCTTGGCAATCGGTCCTTCACAACCAGCGCAGTTGCGCAATCCGTGCGGCGCAGCAGCCTGTGTATCCCTCGCCGGCACATCAATTACTGTAAAGCGCCCAGACTGGGAGAGCATGTCCTTTGCAACTTGTGCCGATTCCGACAGATAGCGCCTGTCATATTCATCTGGGGGAATTATTCCCGCCCCGGCGCTCTTGTCCTCCAATTCGAAAGGGAACACTTCGATCGACATCGGCTTTGTCTGCTGGGCCTGCGCAAATGTGCAGGTGCCTACAAGTAGCGTCACCAGGACACTTAATGCGCGAATGCTCATCGTAGTCCTCCCGTCGGTGTAATGGGCATTATACGCGGCCTGACAACGCAAATCACGATCAAATCGAAAGCAATGCTATGCTTTGGCTGCGGTGGGAGTTCCCACGCAGGTTCGCTCGAACTCCGTCGTTCAGAGTGATTGGCTTGATCTTGGACTAACCCATGCTCGGGACCAGACTGGTCTCCAATGCAGCCAGTCCGCTGGTGATCGCCGTGCGCTCTTCAGCGCTGAGCCTTGCCAGCAAATCCCGTTCGAACGCCTTGGCCAGCGGCACCATCTCGCGATAGGCGGCAAGTCCCGTTCCGGTC
>NZ_RZTF01000262.1:0-8265 GCF_004023175.1 Mesorhizobium sp. M7A.F.Ca.MR.362.00.0.0 | reverse complement strand
GTCAGCGTCAGATGTTCGATACGGCGGTCTTTTTCGTCCGGTTTTCGCGTCAGCCAGCGCCGCCGTTCGAGCTCGGCGACAGCGCGCGAAACCTTTGTCTTGTGCATGGCCGATTGCTCACCGATTGCAGACGCCGTCATCGTTCCATGCTGCCCCAGCCCCGAAAGGGTGCGCCATTCCGGCCGCGTCAGGCCGTGGCTATCCTTGTAAATCCGCGAAAATTCGCGGCTGACGGCGTCGGCAAGCCGGTAGAGCCGGTAGGGCAGGAAATTTTCCAGATTGAGAATTTCAGGCGCGTCGGACGCTTCGCTCTTGATCGCCATTTTTCAAAGCCGCCATTGATGGTTACATTTTCAATGGTTACAAATGAAACCAGTTTGGTCAATTGAGATCCATTCCGGGGAGGAAGCAATGGCCTTTTCCTACATGCCGGGTTTCGGCAACGACTTCGAAACCGAGACGCTGCCCGGTTCGCTGCCACAAGGACGGAACTCCCCGCAGCGGCCGGCCTACGGCCTCTATGCCGAGCAGCTTTCGGGCTCGCCCTTCACCGCCCCGCGCGGCACCAATGAGCGCTCTTGGCTCTACCGGATCCGGCCGAGCGTCAAGCACACTGGCCGCTTCAAGCCTGCGAGCTATCCCTTGTGGAAGAGTGCGCCCAATGTCGGCGATCATGAGTTGGCGCTTGGCCAATACCGCTGGAATCCGGTGCCGATGCCGAAAGAGCCGACCGATTTTATCGCCGGCATGCGCAGCATCACCACATCAGGCGACGTGCTCGGCCAGACCGGCATGGCGGCACATGTCTATGTCGCCAACCGCTCGATGGTCGACGACCATTTCTTCAACTCCGACGGTGAATTGCTGGTCGTGCCGCAGGTCGGCGCATTGCGCTTCGTCACCGAGATGGGCGTCATTGAGCTGCGGCCCGGCGAGATCGCGGTGCTGCCACGCGGTCTGGTCTTCAAGGTCGAGCTGGTCGACAAGGAAGTGCGCGGCTACGTCTGCGAGAACTACGGCGCCAAGTTGACGCTGCCCGACCGCGGCCCGATCGGCGCCAACTGCCTGGCCAATCCGCGCGATTTCAAGACGCCTTGCGCCTGGTTCGAGGAGAAGGAAACGCCGTGCCGGCTGACGGTGAAATGGTGCGGCAATTTCCATGTCACCGAGATCGGCCATTCGCCGCTGGACGTCGTTGCCTGGCACGGCAATTACGCCCCCTACAAATATGATCTGGCTACCTTTTCGCCTGTCGGCGCGCTGCTGTTCGACCATCCCGACCCGTCCATCTTCACTGTGCTGACGGCACCCAGCGGCGAGGAGGGCACGGCCAATATCGACTTCGTCATCTTCCCGCCACGCTGGCTGGTGGCCGAAGACACGTTCCGGCCACCCTGGTACCACCGCAACATCATGAGCGAGTTCATGGGCCTGATCCATGGCCAGTACGATGCCAAGGAAGAGGGCTTTGTGCCCGGCGGCATCAGTCTGCACAATCTGATGCTGGCCCATGGACCGGATGCGCCTGGCTTCGAAAAGGCCTCGCGCGCGGACCTGAAACCGGTCAAGCTCGACAACACCATGGCGTTCATGTTCGAGACCCGATTTCCGCAAATGCTGACCCGCTACGGCGCCGAACTCGAAACCCGGCAGGACAATTACATCGACTGCTGGGCGGATCTGAAGAAGCGTTTCAATGGCACGCCCGAGGGCGACTGGTCTTGAGCACCGAGCCAATGCCGGATCGGCTGGTGCTTTTGGGCTCGAAGGGTGGCCCGGAATTGCGGCCGGGTGGTCCGTGGCCGAGTTCGTCGCTGCTGCAGATCGGAGGCCGCAGCATCGTCGTCGACTGCGGGCTTGGCGTGACGCGCGGTCTGGTCGACGCGGGCATCGGCCTGAAATCGCTCGATCTGATCTTCATCACGCATCTGCACTCCGACCATGTGCTGGAACTGGGGCCGTTGATCCACACCGCCTGGACGGCGGGTCTGGCCACGCCCGTCGGCGTCTTCGGTCCGCCCGGCACTGGCCACTACTGGCGGCGCTTTTGCCAGGCGATGGAGTTCGATATCGAAATCCGCATCGTCGATGAAGGCCGACCGGATATTCGCGACCTGGTTTCGATCAGCGAATTCGGCGAAGGCCAAGTGGTCGAACAGGGCGGCTTGACGGTTTCGGCGCTGCGCGTCGAGCATCCGCCGGTGACCGACTGTTTTGCCCTGCGCTTCGAACACGGCGGGAAAAGCGTGGTGTTCTCCGCTGACACGGCCTTCTTTCCGCCGCTCGCGGATTTTGCCCAAGGCGCCGATATCCTCGTCCACGAAGCCATGCTGGAAGAAGGCATCGAGCGGCTGGTGGCCAGGACCGGCAATGGCGCGCGGCTGAAAGACCACCTGCTCGCCAGCCACAGCTTTGCCGAAGAGGCCGGCAGCATCGCCAGCGATGCCAGTGTCAAGAGACTGGTGCTCAATCATCTCATTCCGGCCGACGATCCCGGGATCGGCGAGGCCGACTGGACTGACGCTGTCAGGAAAACATGGGCCGGCGACTTGACGATCGCCCGCGACGGTCTTGTTGTGGGCTTAAGCAGCGCCAAAGCTGCAGCAGGAGAGGAAACCGCATGAAGCTTGCCACATTGAAGGACGGGACGCGCGATGGAAAACTCGTCGTTGTCTCGCGCGACCTGACACGCTTCACCGACGCCTCGTTCCTGGTGCGCACGCTGCAGGCGGCGCTCGACGACTGGCGCCGCATCGCCCCGCATCTCGCGACAATAGCGGAATCGCTTGAGAACAATGCGGTGCCGGCGGAGCGCTTCCACGAGCATGACGCCCACTCGCCGCTGCCGCGCGCCTATCAATGGGCCGACGGCTCGGCTTATGTGAATCATGTCGAACTGGTGCGCAAAGCGCGCGGCGCCGAGATGCCTGCGAGCTTCTGGACCGACCCGCTGATCTACCAGGGCGGCTCAGATTCTTTCATTCCGCCACGCGATCCGATCCGCATGGCTGACGAAGCCTTCGGCATCGACATGGAAGGCGAAGTCGCCGTCATTGTCGACGACGTGCCGATGGGCGCCAGTGTCGATGAGGCGCGCGCGGCGATCCGGCTGGTCATGCTGGTCAATGACGTCACGCTGCGCGCTCTCACCGGACCGGAACTGGCCAAAGGTTTCGGGTTTTTCCAGTCAAAACCGTCCTCGGCGTTTTCGCCTGTCGCGGTCACGCCGGACGAACTGGGTGACGCCTGGGACGGCGGCAAGGTCAGCCTGCCGCTGCTCGCCGATCTCAACGGCAAGCCGTTCGGCCGGGCCAATGCCGGTATCGACATGACCTTCGATTTTCCGGCGCTGATCGTTCACGCAGCAAGGACACGGCCATTGGCGGCCGGCACGATCATCGGCTCGGGGACCGTCTCCAACAAGCTCGACGGCGGGCCGGGCAAGCCTGTTTCGGCCGGTGGCGCTGGCTATTCCTGCATCGCAGAAGTGCGCATGATCGAGACCATTGTGTCAGGCGAACCCAAAACGCCGTTCCTGCGCTTCGGCGACACGGTGCGCATCGAGATGAAGGACAAAACCGGGCATTCGATCTTCGGCGCCATTGAGCAGAAGGTCGAGAAATACGAGAGGTAAGGGCATGACGGGGGACTATCTTCTGGCCGGTGTCTGGGCACTCGCCATACTGGCGGTCTTCATCCAGGCGATCCGGCTGAGCTACCGCATTGAGGCGCGATCGCCCAGCCTGACCAACCGCAGCGGCTTTCCGCGCAAGGCGATGATGTTCCACACCATCACCAACATGAACGTCGCGCGCGACGAGGAAACGCAAGCCATGCGGCGGCGCATGAACCGGCTTCTGCTGATCGTTCTTGCCGGATTCGCGATCATGGGGGCAGGCTTGCATCTGATGCGGGCAGGGGGATGATCTCGTGAACCTGCTCGACCATCTGCGCCGTATGGCCGGCAACAATCTGTGGTCGAACGACCGGCTCTACCGCGCGGTGCTGTCGCTCCAGCCAGGCGAGTTCGAGGCCGAACGCACCAGCTTCTTTCCATCGATCAAGGCGACGCTCAACCACATCCTTGCGGTCGATCTTCTCTACCTCGATTTTCTCGAAGAGGGTGGTCTCGGTGCTGCCGCCCATGACGACTTCGTGCCCCTCGACGAGCCGGGGGCGTTGTTTGCGGTGCAGGTCGCAGCCGACCGGCGGCTGATCGCCTTTTGCGATAGACTGTCGGCCGACGACCTCGATCGGCAGGTTATCACCGACCGGCGCGAGGACGGCATGATCCCCGAGCGCATCGGCGACATCCTCGCCCATGTCTTCCTGCACGACATCCATCATCGCGGCCAGGTGCACGCCATGCTTTCGGGGACGTCGGTCAAGCCGCCGCAACTGGATGAGTTTCTGCTCTATTATGATGCGAAGCTGAGGGAGAGAGAGGTCGAGCGGTTGGGGCTCTAATTAATCGTCAAGCCGCTCGGCCCTTTCAGAGCAGCGGTGGCGCCGATAGGTCTTTCCTTGCCGGGGGGCGGCAAGAGACGCGCTACGACCCTGCCGCGCCGGGTGATTACGATCTCCTCGCCGGCATTTGCACGCCTGACGAGTTCCGACAGTTTGGCTCTGGCTTCCGTAATAGAGACGTGCACGGCTCGACCTCGCTAGGCCCAACCTTAAGCCAAAGCCGGGCCGCAGCGAGAGTAACCTTACGCCGCTTTGCCGTCCACCTTGATCACGCCGCGCTTGATCTGGTCCTGCTCGATGGATTCGAACAGCGCGCGGAAGTTGCCCTCGCCAAAACCTTCGTCGCCCTTGCGCTGGATGAACTCGAAAAAGATCGGGCCGATCACGGTCTTCGAAAAGATCTGCAGCAGGATCTTGGTCGTGCCGCCATCGACGACGCCTTCGCCATCGATCAGGATGCCGTGCTTCTTCATCCGCTCGATCGGTTCGTCATGGCCGTTCACGCGGTCGTACGACATGTCGTAGTAGGTCTCCGGCGGGCCGGGCATGAACTTCAGCCCGTTCTCAGCCAGCCTGTCGGTGGCGGCATAGATCTCGTCGGTGCCGACAGCGATGTGCTGGATGCCCTCGCCATTGTATTTCTTCAGATATTCGGCGATCTGGCTGGTCTCGTCCTTGGACTCGTTGAGCGGAATGCGGATCTTGCCGCAGGGCGAGGTGATGGCGCGGCTCACCAGGCCGGTGATCTTGCCGTCGATGTCGAAGAAATGGATCTGCTTGAAGCCGAACAGATTGCGGTAGAAATCCCACCACTTGTCCATCTGGCCGCGATAGACATTGTGGGTCAGGTGATCGAGATAGTAGAAGCCGACGCCTTCCGGCCGTGGGTCGCGAGCGCCCAGCCATTCGAACTCGGCATCATAGGCCGAACCCTTCTTGCCGTAGGTCTCGATGAAGTAGAGCAGCGAGCCGCCAATGCCGACGATTGCCGGCACGTCGAGCGCCTTGTCGGCGCCTTCGTAAGGCGTGGCGCCCTTGGCAACGGCATGGTCGAAGGCGTGCTTGGCATCGACCACCCGCCAGGCCATAGACGCAGCACAGGGGCCGTGCTTGTCGACGAACTTCATCGCATGCGAGCCGGGCTCGGCATTGACGACATAGTTGATGTCGCCCTGCCGCCAGATGGTGACGTCTTTCGTGCGGTGCTTGGCCACCGCGACATAGCCCATACGGGTGAACAGTTGAGCCAGTTTTTCCGGTTCCGGATGCGCTAATTCGACAAACTCGAAACCGTCCGAGCCGGCGGGGTTGTCCTTGCTGATCGTGGCAGGCGGGGCGTCGTGCGGGAAGGGACCCATGATATTCCTCCGAAAGCTGGCCTGGCCTAAAAAGCCCATTTGACACGATCATAACGCGGAGGAGGCGCACGGTGCTTGCATTCAAACGCTTGAAATGATGATGTCATGCGTGAAGCGTGCGTGATGTGAGGAAAAACCATGGATGAGGCGCGTATTGACCAGTTTGACCGCAAGATAATGGCGCTGTTGCAGGGTGATGCGCGGCTGACCAACAACGACCTTTCGGAGCGGGTGAACCTGTCGGCGTCGCAATGCTCGCGCCGCCGCCAGCGGCTGGAGGAGGACGGCTTTATCAAGGGCTATCGCGCCGTTCTCGACCGCGACAAGCTCGGTTTTTCCCTGGTCAACGTCATCTCGGTGACGCTCGCCACGCACAACCGCGACAATGCGCGGCGCTTCGGCGAACTGGTGGCGCGGCTGCCTGAGGTGCAGGAAGCGCACGCGCTGACCGGCGAGATGGATTACATTTTGAAAGTGGTGACGCCCGACCTGAAGTCGCTGTCGGAATTCGTCAACGGCGTGCTCCTGCCACACGAATCCGTGCAGCACGTGAAGACGGCGATCGTGCTGGAGACGTTGAAGGAGACCGGCGCACTGCCGATTTAAGCCCTGGCCGTTCAGCCCTTCGACTGTTGGATCAGCCCATAGAGATTGGTGCAGCGGGCGCCGGAGCGGCAATAGGCGAAGACCGGGCCGTCGAGTTCGTTGAGCGCTTCGGCCTGATCCTCGACATTCTCGGCGGTGATCTGGCCGCTGATCACCGGAATGTAGCGGAAGGCGAGCCCTGCGGCTTCGACCGCTGCCTTGACGGTGTCGGCAGAAGGCTGGCCGGGCTGTTCGTCATCGGGCCGGTTGCAGATGACACTCTTGAAGCCGGCTTCCTTGATGGCGGCGACGTCCTCAGGCTGGATCTGGCCCGAAACCGAATAGTCCTCGCTGATTTCGCGGTATTCCATGGCAGCATCCTCGCAAACTGGTCAGGCGGCAGTCTTGCCACTCCCCGACATGGGCGGCAATCCGTACCGAAGGAATTCTCTGCCAAATAGACACTGCGTGCCGGAAAATCCAACCGGGCCGATGCGGCCCGGCTGGACGATCCCTTCATACTCAGCTGCCGAGAATGGCGCCTTTGATCTGACGGATGTTGTTGTGCATCATGTCGATATAGGTCGCGGCCGGGCCGTCGGGCTGCGACAGCGCATCCGAATAGAGCGTGCCGCCGACCTTGATGCCGGTTTCGCTGGCGATCTGTTCGATCAGGCGCGGGTTGGTGATGTTCTCGACGAAGATCGCAGCCGCCTTGTCCTGCTTCACCTGATTGACCAGTTTGGCGACGTCTGCGGCGGATGGCTCGGAGTCGGTCGAGATGCCTTGCGGAGCGAGGAAGGTCAGGCCGTATGCGTGTTCGAAATAGCCGAAGGCGTCATGCGAGGTGATGACGACGCGTTTGCTCTCCGGGATTGAGGCGATCGCCGCTTTCACTTCGCCTTCGACTGCGTCGAGCTTCTTCGTGTAGGCGGCGGCATTGGTCTGGTAGCTGACGCAGCCTTCCGCATCCGCCGCGCAGAAAGCCTCGGCGATGTTCTTCACGTAGATCCTGGCATTGGCGATCGACTGGAAGGCGTGCGGATCGGTGACCGTCTTGCCGCCGCCGGTGCCGGCACCTTCGGCCGCGTCGGCATCGGCGAATTCAGGTTTGAAATCGATCGGCGTCACGCCCGTGGTCAAGGTGATGATAGACGCCTTGGTGGCGCTGGCATCGACCAGCCGCTGCAGGAAACCTTCGAAATGCAGGCCGTTGACCAGCACGATGTCGGCCTTGGCCATGGCCACAGCATCGGCCGGGCTCGGCTCGTAGACATGGGCGTCGCCATCCGGCCCGACAATGGTGGTGACGTCGATGCGGTCGCCGCCGACATTTTTGGCGAAATCGGCAATGACGGTGAAGCTGGCGACCACTTTCAGCGGTGCGGCCAAGGCCGACGATGCGCCAAAAGCGGTTAATGTTATAACGCTCATCGCCAGGGCGGCATGGATCGATTTCAGCATAGACGGTCTCCTTCTAGGGGCGGGGATCAGGCCGTTCTGTGACGGTGATGGATGATGCGCGCGCGCAGAATGCCGCGCGTGCCAAACAGGATCGAGGCGAAATAGACCACGCCGGCCGAAAGGATGATGGCCGGGCCGGATGGCAGCGACGCGTGATAGGACAAAAGCAGCCCGGCGACGCAGGAGGCGAAGCCGATCAGCACCGCCAGCACGCACATCGGCTCGACGCGAGCTGTCCAGAAGCGAGCAGCTGCGGCCGGCAGCATCATCAGCCCAACCGACAGAAGCGTGCCGAGTGCCTGGAAGCCGCCGACAAGGTTGAGCACGACAAGGCCGAGGAAGATGAAATGCACCGGACTGCCGAGCCGGCTGACCGAGCGCAGGAACAGCG
>NZ_RZTF01000261.1:0-9198 GCF_004023175.1 Mesorhizobium sp. M7A.F.Ca.MR.362.00.0.0 | reverse complement strand
ACGTCGCCCATCCCGGCGGGCGCAATTACGACACCTTTCCGGTCAATGGCAACGAGGCGGAAGCTCGGCGGCTCGCCCGCTTCGAACCGCGCGGTCATACGCCATCCGCCTATGTGATCCGTGAAGAACAACCGGCGGAAGATTTCCCGATGACCCTTGACCTTCGGCGGCCGGCAAGACTCTGATCAGCGATGGCAAAGGGGAATCACAAGAGGGGACGCGGCAAGCCGCAGACCCACAGCCTGCTGGAGCACTACCAGCCGATCGACGGCGTCGTCGACGAGATGGTCGATGCGTCAGGCAATCCTCGCCCGGCCTGGAAGCATTTTGTCGAGGCGCTCGAGGAACTTGGCGCTGAAAAGCTCGGCCAGCGCTTTGCCCGCGCCGACCAGTATCTGCGCGATGCCGGCGTCTATTACCGCGTCTATGACAAGGCCGGTGCCAATGAGCGCGAATGGCCGCTGGCGCATGTCCCGGTTCTCATCGAGGAGAGCGAGTGGGCGGCGATCAGCGCCGGCCTCGTGCAGCGCGCCGACCTGTTCGAGGAAACCATCGCCGATATCTACGGGCCGAACCGGCTGGTCGAGAAAGGCATCCTGCCGGCGGGATTGATCGCCGCCAGCCCGGAATATTTGCGGCCTGTCGTCGGCACTAGGCCGGCCGGCGGCCACTTCCTGCATTTCTGCGCCTTCGAACTCGGCCGCGGGCCTGATGGCCGATGGTGGGTGCTGGGTGATCGCACGCAGGCGCCGTCCGGCGCCGGTTTCGCACTGGAAAACCGCGTCGCCACCACACGCGCGCTGTCCGACATCTATGGCGAGATGCATGTGCACCGCCTTGCCGGCTTTTTCCGCCGTTTTCGCGACGCGCTGATCGGCATGGCCAAGGAAACCGACGGCCGCGTCGCCATCCTGACGCCGGGGCCGCTCAACGAAACTTATTACGAGCACGCCTACATCGCCCGCTACCTCGGCATCATGCTGCTCGAAGGCGAGGATTTGACCGTCTCCGGCAGCCGGCTGATGGTGCGCACGGTTTCCGGCCTGATGCCGATCAGCGTGTTGTGGCGGCGGCTCGACGCCGCCTTCGCCGATCCGCTCGAACTGCGCGCGGATTCGCAGATCGGCACGCCGGGCCTGGTCGAGGCCATCCGCCAGGGCGCGGTTGCTACCGTCAACGCGCTGGGCTCCGGCCTGATGGAGACGCGCGCGCTGCTTGCCTTCCTGCCCAAGATTTCACGGGCCTTGCGGGGCGAGGAATTGCTGCTGCCAAGCGTCGCGACATGGTGGTGCGGGCAAGCAACCGAACGCGCGCATGTGCTGGCCAACATCGATCGCATGGTGATCGGGCCGGCGCTGTCGACGAGGCTTGCCTTCGAGGACGACGATTCAACGAAGCTAGGCTCGGCTCTGTCGGCCGGGGAGCGGGCGGAACTGGTGGCGCGCATTGAACGTGATGGCGGCGATTTCGTCGGCCAGGAAGCGGTGACGCTTTCGACGACGCCCGTCTATGTCGGCGGCTGGCTGGAGCCGCGGCCAGCCAGCCTGCGCGTCTACCTGGCGCGAACGCCGGAAGGCTGGACGGTGATGCCGGGCGGTTTTGCCCGTATCGGCCTGTCGCTCGACCCGACGGCGATCGCCATGCAGCGTGGCGGCCAGGCGGCGGATGTCTGGGTTGTCAGCGACAAACCGGTGGAGCGCGAGACGCTGCTGCCGCAGGAAGGCGACAGTTTCAGCCGCACCAGGCCCGGCAGCCTGCCCAGTCGCGCGGCGGAGAACCTGACCTGGCTCGGCCGCTATATCGAGCGCTCGGAAGACACGGTGCGCATCCTGCGCGCCTACCATGTGCGGCTCGCCGAAACCTCCGACCCGGATATGCCGCTGCTCGCCGACATCAGGGATTATCTCGAACCTTTCGGCATCGATGTGGAGACGGCGATCCCGTCAGGGCTGATCGGCACGCTGGATAGTGCGGTCTACAGCGCCGGGCAGATCCGCGACCGCTTCTCGCCCGATGGCTGGCTGGCGCTGAAGGACCTGTCGAAAACCATCCATCAGTTCGCAACGACGGTCGCGCCCGGCGACGACGCGACCCGGGCGATGACGGTCATCCTGCGCAAGCTCGCCGGCTTTTCCGGCCTGCTGCACGAGAACATGTACCGCTTCGCCGGTTGGCGCTTCCTCGAGATCGGCCGCCGGCTGGAGCGCGGTATCCAGATCTCCCGCACGCTGTCGCGGCTGACCAGCGCCAAGGCGCCGGACGGCGCGCTGGACATGATGCTGGAGATCGGCGACAGCGTGATGACCCATCGCCGCCAATATCCGGTGCAGGCCGGTCGGCGCACGGTGATCGACCTGCTGGCGCTCGATCCGCTCAATCCGCGCTCGATCCTGTTCCAGCTCGAAAGGCTGAAAGCCGAAATCGGCCTGTTGCCGTCACTCGGCGGCGAGGGACAAATGTCGCCGGCGGCGAAGGAAATCCTGCAGCTCAACACCCAGATCGCCATCAAGGAGCCTTCGGATATGACGGCAAAGGCGCTGGACGACCTCGCCTTTGAAATCGGCGGCCTCTACAACAGCCTCGCCAAAGCCTATTTCGGCTAAGCAGGTTCCGCAAAACTGTCGCACGGTTTTGCGACAAGAACCTGCGCAAAGGCAGAAAAATAGAACATGCTCTACGACATCAGGCTTCATCTGCATTACGATTACGCTGCAGCGGCCGGCGGCGGTCGTCATCAGGTGCGCGTACTGCCGTCGACGATATCAGGCGTGCAGCGTGTCATCGCCGCATCCCTGTCCTTTGCGCCGGCACCCAACGAACGTTCCGACTTTTCCGATTTCTTCGGCAACAACGTCACCTCGATCGCCTTTCGCGACGCGCATGACGCGCTCGACATTAGGATGAGCGCCCGCGTGTCGGTGTCTCGGCCCGAGCCCGGGCTCGACGTGTCGCCCGATATCGCCCGGCTGAGGCAAGAACTCGCCGCGATGCGGTCTCTGGCACCTGATGCACCGCACCACTTCCTGACGGCCAGCACCCATGCCGGCATCGACGATGCGATCACCGCTTACGCACGCGACAGCATCGCCGGCTCTGCCGCCGGCACGGCCGTGAGCCTGTGCAATCGCATCCATCGCGATTTCACCTATGACGGCGAAGCGACAACGGTGCGGACCCGGGCCAGTGATGCCTTCAAGTTGAAGCGCGGCGTTTGCCAGGACTTTTCACACATCATGATCGCCGGCCTGCGCGGGCTCGGTATTCCGGCCGGCTATGTCAGCGGCTTCTTGCGCACCATCCCGCCGAAGGGCAAGCCCCGGCTGGAAGGCGCCGATGCCATGCATGCCTGGGTCAAGGTCTGGTGCGGGCGCGATGCGGGCTGGCAGGAATTCGATCCGACCAACGGCATGCGGGCCAGCAACGACCATATCACCGTCGGCCACGGCCGCGACTATTCGGACGTGGCGCCGATCGTCGGCGTGCTCAAGACCACGGGGGGACAGGTTGGCGAGCAAGCTGTCGACGTCATTCCGGTCGTGCTCGAAAGAGCCTGAAGCAGGTCGTACACGCAGCGGTATTTGCGCCGCAATTCGGGATGGACAAGACTGCTTCTCAAATACCGATGCGGCCGCTAGTCTGTATTCGTTTCGGGGTGACGGTAGTTGTATCCTCAAGCGCATGGCGCGAGGTTTTGTAATTGAGAGCAATCAGCGTCGTCATTCCTGCCTGTAACGCGGCGGCGACCATTGCTGCAACGCTGGCATCGCTACGCAGTGAGGCCGAGATCATCGGCGAGATATTGCTGGTCGACGATGCGTCGACCGATGGCACGGCAACCGTCGCGCGGGAGGCCGCGGCACAACTCTCGTTGCCGCTGCGCGTGCTGTCGGCCAAATGCCGCGATGCAGGCGGTGCCCGCAATTTGGCGCTGGCCGAAGCGGTCTATTCCTGGGTCTACCTGATCGATGCCGACGACCTGCATCTGCGGGGCGGGTTGCGCGCACTGCTCCGCAAGGCTCAGGAGCAGCCGGAGGCCGACATGATCGTGGGTGCCTACCGGCGACGGGTGAACGGCCAGGACCGGCAGATCAAGATGCCGAACGGCTATCAGGCTGCGTGCCTGGCAAATGCCTCGTCCTATGTGAAAGGCGACATACGTTCGGTCGCCGTGGGCAGCGTTCTGGCATCGCGGACCCTGATCGGCGAGACGCGGTTCCCCATCGGAATGGCCTATGACGAGGACACGCTGTTCTGGGCACGGCTGATGAGCAAGGCATCGCTCGCCATGGTCTCGCAACCTGTCATGGTCTATGAGGTTTCGCCGGTACGTTCCGATGACCGCTTTGCCCTCAACCCGGTGCGGCGCTTTCTGGACTGGCGCCGGGAACTGCGCACACTCACCGACTGCAACATCCCGTTGTCGGCGCTCAAGGCCAGGGAAGGGCTTGTCGCCCTCAAGATCGCCCGGGTCCACTATGCGCGCGGCGATCTGGGCACCGCGGCGCGCTTCCTGGCGGTAGCCGCGGCCGCGCCGAAGCGGCGCTCAGAAGCTTGGCGCTGCCTGCGCTACAGGTTCAAGCTCGCGGCGCGGCGGCGTTTGTCCGCGCCGCCGATCAAGCTGCAAGGCGCTCTGTAGGCGCCAGCCACCGCGATATCGGCGCGAGGCGCTTTTCGGACGGCGGGTGGAACCAGCGGTCGGCCAGTGGCTTATCTACGGAATTCGCGTGGAGCCGACATGTTGCAAAAATCCGAATTGTCGCCCGGCCGACCGGCTGGCGAGGACGCTGTATCGCCAGATGGTGCGCCCAAAAACGGGGCACAAAGCTCGGCCGACCATGCGTCGCTTAGCTATGTCAGTGATGCTGAGCCCGGTATCCGGCGGCTGAAAACAGGCAAGGGGTTCTCCTACAAGGGACCGGACGGAGGAACAGTTTCGGACACTACCAGGGCCCGAATCGAGGCGATCGTCATTCCGCCGGCCTGGACGGATGTGTGGATTTCGCCGGACGCGGACGGCCATATCCAGGCAACCGGCAGGGACCAGCGCGGACGCAAGCAATATCGCTATCATCCGCAATGGGCCGAAGAGCGCGATGGTGCCAAATATTCGAGCCTTGTCGCTTTCGCCGAGAGCCTGCCGGACCTGCGGCACAGGATCGACAGCGATCTGCGCCGTCGTGGTCTGCCGTTCGAGCGTGTCGTCGCCGCGGTCGTCTGGCTGCTTGACAACACGATGATCCGGGTCGGCAATGCCGCCTACGCCCGCGACAACAAGAGTTTCGGGTTGACCACGTTGCGCGACCGGCATGTGGATATTGTCGGTTCAAGCCTGCGCTTTGCCTTCAAGGGCAAGTCGGGCAAGGAGTGGAAGCTGAAGCTGGTCGACCGCCGCATCGCCAGGATTGTGCGCGGCGCGCAGGACCTGCCAGGCCAGAAGCTGTTCCAGTATCTCGATGAGGACGGCAACAGACGGCCGGTCCGCTCCGAGGACGTCAACCGCTATATCCGTGAGGCGGTCGGCGACGCCTTCAGTTCGAAGCATTTCCGCACCGGCCTGGGGCGGCACCATTCACGCCGCGTCGCTGTTTGCCCAAACGGAACTGCCGCAAAGCCAGGCGCAGCGAAACAGGGCGATGAACAGCGTCATCGACAAGGTTGCCGAGCGGCTGGGCAATACGCGTGCCGTCTGCCGCAAATGCTATATCCATCCGCGGGTCTTCGAAGCGTGGTCCGAAGGGCGGTTGCTGAATGAGATGGCGCAAGCCAACAAACGCAAACGCTCCATCGATGGTCTCGATGACGAGGAAGCTCTCGTGCTGCGATGGCTGAAACTGGGAGAAAGCTGACCGGCGCGCTGGCCGTGGCCAAATCCGTCCACATCTGGATTTTTTTATCGACGTCGTGTCGGGATCGGTCTTACTGTTTCGTCCTTTGACAGAGAAAAGGACCAGCCATGCTCTACGCAATCCTCTGCTATGCCTCCGAAGATGTCGTCTGCTCCTGGAGCAAGGCACAGGACGATGAGGTCATGGCCAATCTCCTCGACGTTCAGGACAAGTACGCCAAGGCTGGTCGGCTCGGCCCGGTGGCACCGCTTCTGCCGACGACCGCCGCGACGACCCTGAGAAAGGTCAAGGGCGAATCGGTCGTCATCGACGGGCCGTTCGCCGAGACCAAGGAACAGTTCCTCGGCTTCTACACGCTCGAATGCGCCGATCTCGACGAGGCGGTGGAGTTCGCCCGCGAGCTTTCCGAAGTCAACCCGAGCGGCGGCTCCTATGAGATCCGGCCGGTCTCGATCTTCAATCCCGCCAAGGTTTCCGCATGACCGAGATGGCCTGGATAAGCTCCGCGATCAGCGCCGCCCGCCCGCAGGCGATGGGTGCGCTGCTGCGTTATTTCCGCGATCTCGATACGGCGGAGGAAGCTTTCCAGGACGCGTGCCTCAGGGCGCTGAAGAACTGGCCGCAGAACGGGCCGCCGCGCGACCCGGCGGCGTGGCTGATCTTCGTCGGCCGCAACAGCGGCATCGATGCGGTGCGCAAGCGCGCCAAGCAGGCGCCGATGCCGGAGGAAGACCAGGTTTCGGATCTGGAGGACGCCGAGAGCGATATCGCAGAGCGGCTGGACGGGGCGCACTACCGCGACGACATATTGCGGCTGCTGTTCATCTGCTGCCATCCTGATCTGCCGGCAACGCAGCAGATCGCGGTGGCGCTGCGCATCGTCTCCGGTCTTACGGTCAAGCAGATCGCGCGCGCCTTCCTGGTTGGCGAAAGCGCCATGGAGCAGCGCATCACTCGCGCCAAGGCGCGCATTGCGGACGCCGGCGTGCCGTTCGAGACGCCGGGCGCGGTCGAGCGGTCGGAACGGCTCGCCGCCGTCGCCGCCATGGTCTACTTGGTCTTCAACGAGGGCTATTCGACCAACAGCGGCGAGGCGCCGGCCCGCGCACCGCTGTGCGAGGAGGCGATCCGGCTGGCACGGCTAGTGCTGCGGCTGTTCCAGACCGAGCCGGAGATCATGGGGCTGACGGCGCTGTTGCTTCTGCAGCATGCGCGCGCACCGGCCCGTTTCGACGAGAGCGGCGAGATCGTGCTGCTCGAAGACCAGGATCGCAGCCTGTGGAGCCGCAAGATGATCGATGAGGGGCTGGCGCTGGTCGACAAGGCGCTACGCCATCGCAAGCCCGGCCCCTACCAGGTGCAAGCGGCGATTGCCGCACTGCACGCGCGGGCCGAAAAGGCGGAGGATACCGACTGGAACGAGATCGACCTGCTCTATCGCTTGCTGGAGCAGATGCAGCCGTCGCCGGTGGTCACGCTCAACCGGGCCGTCGCGGTCTCGAAGGTGCGTGGACCGGCGGAGGCGCTGGCCATGATCGAGCCGCTGGAAGAACGGCTTTCCGGCTATTTCCATTTTTTCGGCCTCAAGGGGGGCCTCTTGATGCAGCTCGACCGGGGCGACGAGGCGCGCGTCGCCTTCGACCGCGCCATAGCGCTTGCAAACACGGCGGCGGAAGCGGCACATATCCGCATGCATATCGACCGGCTGATCAGGGACGGTGCGGTACGCCCAGCGGCCAAGAAGGCAAACTGAGCGCCATCTGCCCCATCTGGCTCAATCGTGCAGTTTGGGCTTGGACCATGCCGGGGTGGTGATTTTCCCTTGAAACGAGTAATGCCACGCGATGATCGTGCCTGAGGTGCCTTTGTGCACGCGGGCAGCATGGCGCCAGGCTTTGACCGGCATGCCTTTTGTGCATGTCGTTGTTCCAAAACCGGGGGCACTTTTGGCGACATGCATTATGAGCGACGGAATCTGAAAGGGACAAGAATGACGATAGGCAACGAAACGACCGAACTGCTGGCGAAACTGGGTGTGGCCGAGGAGACGCTTGTCGGCGGCGACCTGATCGTGCGCAGCCCGGTGACGGGCGAGCAGATCGCGGCGCTGAGGACGATCTCGCCGGCCGAAGCGGCTAAGACCATCGATGCCGCGCACAAGGCCTTCCAGGCCTGGCGCATGGTGCCCGGCCCGCGGCGTGGCGAACTGGTGCGGCTGCTGGGCGAGGAGCTGCGTACGCACAAGGCCGAGCTTGGCCGGCTGGTCTCGATCGAGGTCGGCAAGATCCCGTCCGAGGGCCTCGGCGAAGTGCAGGAGATGATCGACATCTGCGATTTCGCCGTAGGCCTCTCCCGGCAATTGTACGGCCTGACCATCGCCACCGAGCGCCCGGGCCATCGGATGATGGAAACCTGGCATCCGCTCGGCGTCGTCGGCGTCATTTCCGCCTTCAACTTCCCGGTGGCCGTGTGGTCGTGGAATGCAGCCCTGGCACTGGTCTGCGGCGACGCAGTGGTGTGGAAGCCGTCGGAAAAGACGCCGCTGACCGCACTTGCCTGCGAGGCTATCTTCAAGCGTGCGGTCGAGCGCTTCGGCGCGGACGCACCTGATGGCCTGGCGCCGGTGCTGATCGGCGACCGCGCCGTCGGCGAGATCCTGGTCGATCACCCCAAAGTGCCGCTGGTTTCGGCAACCGGCTCGACCCGCATGGGCCGCGACGTCGGCCCGCGGCTGGCCAAGCGCTTTGCGCGCGCGGTGCTGGAACTCGGCGGCAACAATGCCGGCATCGTCTGCCCGACCGCCGATCTCGACATGGCGCTGCGCGCGATTGCGTTTGGAGCGATGGGCACGGCCGGCCAGCGCTGCACGACGCTGCGGCGCCTGTTCGTGCATGACAGCGTCTACGACGCCTTGGTTCCGCGCCTCAAGAAGGCCTACGAGAGTGTGTCTGTCGGCAATCCGCTGGAGACCTCCTCGCTGGTCGGGCCGCTGATCGACAAGGCGGCCTTCGACGCCATGCAGAAGGCGCTGAAGGAAGCCGCTGCCCATGGCGGCAAGGTGACCGGCGGCACGCGGGTCGAGAACGGCCATCCGGATGCGTACTACGTGCACCCGGCGCTGGTCGAAATGCCAAGCCAGGTGTCACCGGTGACGGAAGAGACCTTCGCGCCGATCCTCTACGTGATGAAATATTCGGACTTCGACGCGGTGCTCGACGAGCACAATGCCGTGGGGGCAGGCCTGTCCTCGTCGATCTTCACCCGAGACCTGCAGGAATCCGAGCGTTTCCTGGGTGTCGACGGATCGGATTGCGGCATTGCCAATGTCAACATCGGTACCTCGGGCGCCGAG
>NZ_RZTF01000260.1:4394-9309 GCF_004023175.1 Mesorhizobium sp. M7A.F.Ca.MR.362.00.0.0 | reverse complement strand
CCCTCATTGCCCTGCCGGGCATTTCTCCCCGTATAGTGACGGGGAGAAAGACGCTGTCATCGCCGATTTCGCCAATCACCAACGTATTCCTTTTTCGAAAGCGGACGACTCTGCATTTTCCTATTGCAGATAAGAATTATCCACGATACTATGTATCCACGATAAAGGAGCCGATCCAATGAAGCTGGGCGAGGGCGTTGAGGCAGCCATCCATTGCGCTGCCACGCTGGCGAGTGTGGAGGGGAACAGCACCATGCCTGGCGCTGCTCTCGCCGAGGCCTTTGGCCTGTCGCCTAGCTATCTGCTGAAGCATCTCAACATGCTGAGCGCCGCGCGCATCCTGGAATCGGTGCCCGGGCCTGCCGGTGGCTATCGGCTGGCGCGGCCGGCCGAGCGCATCACGCTGCTCGACATCGTGCTGGCCGTCGAGGGCCGCGAGCCGGCCTTCCGTTGCGGCGAGATCCGCCAGCGCGGTCCGGTGAAGCTCGATGCTTCAGCCTATGTCAAACCCTGCGGCATCAACGCGGCGATGCTGAAGGCCGAGCGCGCCTATCGCGCCGCGCTCGCCGAGACCAAGCTGTCCGATATCGTGGCCACCTATGCGGCAGAAGGCGATCCCAGGTCGCTTGCCGCGAGCTGCGCCTTCGTCGAGCGCCACCAGCGGCCGCAGAAATCCAGTTAACCCCGCCGACCCAAACCCAGGCAGATTTGAAAGGACAAGAAGATGAAACAGAGGCTGCAATTTTTCGCCAAGGCGCCGGAGATCATGAAGGCCGTGTCGGCGCTCAACAAGGCGGTGGACGAATGCGGGCTCGAGGTGAGCCTGCTGCACCTGATCAAGCTCAGAGCGTCGCAGATCAATGGCTGCTCGTACTGCGTCGAGATGCATAGCCGCGAGGCGAGGCGCGACGGCGAGACCGAGCAGCGGCTCTACCTGGTTTCAGCCTGGAAGGAATCGCCGCTGTTTTCCGAGCGCGAACGCGCCGCCTTGGCCTGGACCGAGGCCGTCACCCTGATCGCCAACAATGGCGTGCCGGACGAGCTCTATGCAAAGACGCTCGAGCATTTCTCGGAAGAGGAATTGGTCAAGCTGTCCGTTGCGCTCGGCATGATCAACACCTGGAACCGGCTGTGCATTCCGTTCCAGGCCATTCACCCGATGCCGGCGGCCAAGGCCGCCTGATTGTCCATTTATGTTGGGAGCGCCGTCGAAAGACGGCGCTCCACTTTCCAAGGGAGCGTTTGATGCCTGCCGATTTGCCTTCGACCTTGTTGTTTCTCGCTCGCCTGTTGCTCGGCGGCGCCTTCGTCTTCGCCGGCCTGCGCAACATCCAGAACGCGGCCTTCCTGACCCATATGATGGCCGCGCGCGGTGTGCCGCAGGCAAGATTGGCGCTGTGGCTCGGCATCGTGCTTCAGATCGCCGCCGGCGTGCTGGTCATCGCAGGATTGTGGACGGCACTCGCGGCCGCGGTGCTGCTGCTGTTCCTCATCGTCGCCACGCCGATGTTCCACAATTTCTGGGACCATCAGGGTCCGGACCGTGCGTCCCGCATCAATGGCTTCGTCGGCAATGTCGCCCTGAGCGGTGGCTTTCTGACCCTGATCGCGCAATCCGTTTGACGCACAGTTGCATGCCGACTGCGGCCTCTGGTGCCGACGGCTCGATCATAAAATCGGAACCAATCGAGGCGTTGACGCATTTCACACCTGCATGCCCAGCATCCAGGATGGAATATGAAAATCGCCCATGTCGCGCCGCTTTATGAATCGGTGCCGCCAAGGCTCTATGGCGGCACCGAGCGCATCGTCTCGTATCTAACCGAAGCGCTGGTCGATCTGGGCCATGAGGTGACGCTGTTCGCCAGTGGCGACAGCCAGACTTCCGCGACGCTGGTAGCCAGCCGGGAACGCGCGCTGCGCCTCGATCCGCGTCCGCTCAAATCCGAGATCGCTGCGCATCTTTCGATGCTTGCGCAGGTGAGGGACCGGGCGTCGGAGTTCGATGTCATCCACTTCCACCTCAGCCATTTCCTGCACTTTTCCTTCTTCGAGGATCTCGCCGACCGCACCGTGACGACGCCGCATGGCAGGCTGGATTATGTGGACCTGGCGCCGGCCTATGAACGGTTTCCGCGTTTTCCCCTGATTTCCATTTCGCACAGCCAGAAGGCGGGCCTTGCCAAGGCCAATTGGCTGGCGACGATCCATCACGGGCTGCCGACCACTCTCTACGAACCGACTTTCGAGACGACGGCGGAAGAACCCTACCTTGCCTTCCTCGGCCGGTTCTCACGCGACAAGCGCCCGGACCGCGCCATCGAGATCGCCTTGCGGTCGGGGCTCAAGCTGAAGCTTGCGGCAAAGATCGGCGACGACGACCGCGCCTATTTCCACGAGGTGGTCGAACCGTTGATCGACGGCGATCGCATCGTCTATGTCGGCGAGATCGAGGAGGACCAGAAGGCGGAATTTCTCGGCAAGGCGGCCGGCCTGCTGTTCCCGATCGACTGGCCGGAGCCGTTCGGGCTCGCCGCCATCGAGGCCATGGCTTGCGGTACGCCGGTGATCGCCTGGAATTGCGGTGCGCTGTCCGAGATCATCGATCAAGGCGTCACCGGTTTCATCGCTGACACGATGGATGGCGCGGTCGCCGCGGTGCCTGATTTGCTGCAACTCGACAGGCGCAAGGTGAGGGCCGTTTTTGAAAAGCGTTTTTCCGCTCGAAGAATGGCCGGCGACTATCTGGCCGCCTATGCACGCCTGATCGGCGTGCCGACCGAGGCGAAGGCGTCTTGAGCGACGTGCTCGAGCCACGACAACGAAACAACAGGGATCTTTGACGAATGGCCCAACTCGATGAGCGCCAGCTCGATCCTGCGGTTGCGCTTGCATCGCTCGACGCCACCGCACCTCGCGAGCCGCATCGGCTGTTTGCGCTCAAACAGGGCGATTGCTTCGCGGTTGCCGACGCCTATGGCGACATACGCGGAGCCGGCGACGGTTTCTTTCGCGACGACACACGGGTTCTTTCCGAGTTCCGGCTGACCGTCGGCGGCAGGCAGACATCGCTGCTCGGCGCCTCGCTCAGCCAGGACAATGTGCTGTTCACCACCAATTTGACCAATCTGCCGATACAGAGCGCCGGGGGACGCGACATCCCGCAGGGAGCCATCCACATCGAACGCGTCAGACTGCTCTGGCAAGACAGGCTGTTCGAACGCATCACCCTTTCCAATTACAGCCGGGAACACTCGACGATCAGCGTTTCCCTGCACTATTCCGCCGATTTCCGCGACATGTTCGAAGTGCGCGGCTCGACACGGCTGAAGCGCGGGCTGGCCCATGCCGCCGAAACAGACGCGACGTCGGTCCTGCTGCGCTATGACGGGCTCGATGGCCTGGCCCGCCTCTCTGCGATATCGTTCTCGCAGGCGCCGGACCAACTGACAGCCAACCGTGCCGATTTCCTGATCGCCGTGACCAAGCGCAGCAGGAAGGTGCTCTATGTCGAGGTCGGTCCCGAGGTGGCCGACAAGCCCGACCGCGACCGATTCCGCGCCGCTGCCGCACGCGCCCGCTTTGGCATGCGGGCCAAACGTCGCCATGGCGCGACGGTGCGCAGCTCCGGCCGTGTCTTCAACGATTGGGTCGAGCGCGCCCGCGCCGATGTCGCGCTGCTGACCACCGAACTGGCGACCGGCCCCTATCCCTATGCCGGCATCCCCTGGTTCTCGACGGCGTTCGGTCGTGACGGCGTCATCTCGGCGCTGCAGATGCTGTGGCTCAATCCCGGGCTGGCGCGGGGCGTGTTGGCCTTTCTGGCCCAGCATCAGGCGACCGAGACATCGCCGTTCAGCGATTCGCAGCCGGGCAAGATCATGCACGAGACCCGCAAAGGCGAAATGGTGGCGCTGCGGGAGCTTCCCTTCGGCCGCTACTACGGTGGCGTCGATACGACACCGCTCTACATCTATCTTGCTTGCGCCTACGCCGATCGTACCGGTGACATGGCATTCATCGACGGCCTGTGGCCTTCGCTGTGCGCGGCGGCCGAATGGACGGAGGAGGCGGGCCGGGAGACCGGATTCGTGACTTACCAGCGAGCGGCCGAGTCCGGCCTCGCAAACCAGGGATGGAAGGACAGTTTCGATTCGGTCTTCCATGCCGATGGCCGCATTCCCAAGGGCCCGATAGCCCTGGTCGAAGTGCAGGGCTATGTCTTTGCCGCCTTCCGCGGGCTGGCCAAGCTTGCCCGCCGCCGTGGCGAGGACGACAAAGCCGAACACTGGGAGGACCGCGCCGAGGCGATGCGGGTGGCGGTGGAACGCGATTTCTGGCTTGACGATCTCGGCTTCTATGCCCTCGCGATCGACGGTGCCGGCGAGCCCTGCAAGGTGCGGACCTCGAATGCCGGGCATCTGCTCTTTGTCGGATTGCCTGAGCCGGCGCGGGCCCAGATGGTCGCCGACCAGCTGCTTTCCGCCTCCTTCCATTCCGGCTGGGGGCTGAGGACGCTTGCCGACGATGCGGTGTTCTTTAACCCGATGTCGTACCACAATGGCTCGATCTGGCCGCACGACACCGCCATATGCGGTGCCGGCCTGGCGCATTATGGCGAGCGTGAAAGCGTGGTTCGCCTGATGAGCGGCACATTCGAATCCGCGGTCCATTTCAACATGCGGCTGCCCGAACTGTTCTGCGGGTTTACACGCGCGCCGGGCGAAGCACCCATCGCCTATCCCGTCGCTTGCCTGCCGCAAGCGTGGTCGGCGGGATCCGCCTTCATGCTGATGCAGGCCTGCCTTGGCCTGGAGATCGACGGCTGGGATGGCGAAATCCGCGTCACCCGCCCGAGACTGCCGATCGGCATCGACACGCTGACACTGCGGCACCTGGGCGTCGGCGACCGGGT
>NZ_RZTF01000260.1:0-4385 GCF_004023175.1 Mesorhizobium sp. M7A.F.Ca.MR.362.00.0.0 | reverse complement strand
GGGTCGTCGATCTCACCTTCCAGCGCGTCGGTGACCGGGTCGTCGCTTTCCTTGCCGACCGCCATGAAGGACTGGTGCCGCTCATCGTAAGGACATGATCCGAACAAAATTGCCGGAACCGATCCGAGCTTTGTGCGTTGCAAAAATACAGGTCCGAACGCTGACCACGTGGTCGGCAGACCATTTCAAACGGGAACACGAACAAACGGTCGCCGACGGCCGGGGTGAGTTGACATTCAATGACAAACTACGGTGCGGACCTGCTCTGGGTTCTGATCTTCGCGAGCCTCGGTTTTTCCGCTTTTGCCGTTTTCCTCTCCATATCGCGGCACCGTCGCCGTCATCCACCCGCGGTCGCACATACGGCAGGCGAAGATGTGGCCGCGGAAGCCGCGCGCAAGGTGATACGGGAGTTCGAAAAGAATGGCCAATCGGCCGATGCCGCGCTGGTGACCTGGTCGCCCGAAACATTGCGCAAGATCCTGGCCGACGATCTGCCCGATGCGCAGGTCATCGTGGTGTCCAATCGCGAACCGTACATCCACAATGTGAAGGGCGACGGCGTCGAGTTGCTCGTCCCGGCCAGCGGACTGGTGTCGGCGCTCGAGCCCATTACCCGCGCCTGTGCCGGCACCTGGATCGCCTATGGCGGCGGAACGGCGGACCGGCTCACCGTTGACAACCACGATCGTGTGCAGGTGCCGCCTGGCAACCCGTCCTACACGCTGCGCCGGGTCTGGCTGACGGAGGAAGAGCATCAGGGCTATTATCTCGGTTTCGCCAATGAGGGCCTTTGGCCGCTTTGCCATATCGCCTTCACCCGGCCGATTTTTCGCGCCTCCGACTGGGCTGCCTATGAAGCCGTCAACCGCAAGTTTGCCGATACGGTGGTTGCCGAGGCCCGCAACGAGCGGCCGATCGTGCTGGTCCAGGACTACCATTTCGCGCTGCTGCCGCGCATGATCCGCGAGCGCCTGCCGGAGGCGATCGTCATCACTTTCTGGCATATCCCGTGGCCGAATTCGGAAGTGTACAGCATCTGTCCCTGGCGTGAACGCATTCTCGAAGGGCTGCTCGGCAGTTCGATCATCGGCTTCCACACCCAGTTCCACGCCAACAATTTCACCGAAAGCGTCGATCGCTTCCTGGAAAGCCGCATCGAGCGGGCCGATGCGGCCATCTCCTACGGCGGACGGACCACATTGGTGCACGCCTATCCGATCTCGATAGAATGGCCGGCGGACCTGCTGGCGAAACTTCCCGATGTCGACGATTGCCGCGCTCGCATGCGCGAGAGGTTCGGTCTCAAAGCGGATGTGAAGCTTGCCGTCGGAGTCGAGCGCCTCGATTACACCAAAGGCATTCTTGATCGGTTTCACGCTTTGAACGAATTGTTCAAGCGACAGCCTGAATGGATCGGAAAACTGGTCTTCCTGCAGGTCGCAGCACCCAGCCGCGGCACGCTGCCGGCCTACAAATTGCTCCATGACGAGTGCCACCGTTATGCCGAAGAGCTCAACCGGCGTTATGGCAGCGAGGGCTACA
Source organism: Mesorhizobium sp. M7A.F.Ca.MR.362.00.0.0 (assembly GCF_004023175.1). NCBI lineage: Bacteria > Pseudomonadati > Pseudomonadota > Alphaproteobacteria > Hyphomicrobiales > Phyllobacteriaceae > Mesorhizobium > Mesorhizobium sp. M7A.F.Ca.MR.362.00.0.0. The sequence continues at coordinate 2,840 of NZ_RZTF01000260.1, read as the reverse complement.
GGCCAGTGATCATGGTGGCCGAGCATCACTCGCAAGAACAGGTCTACGAGATCTATCGGGCCGCCGACATATGCATGGTCACCAGCCTGCATGACGGCATGAACCTCGTCGCCAAGGAATTCGTCGCCGCGCGCGACGACGAGCAGGGTGTTTTGATGCTCAGCACATTCGCCGGCGCCTCGCGCGAATTGCTGGAGGCGCTGATCGTCAACCCTTACGATGCCGCCATGATGAGCGGAGCGCTGTTGCAGGCATTGACCATGGCGCCCGAAGAACAGCGCGAGCGCATGCGACCCATGCGCGAGACGATCCGCAACAACAACGTCTATCGCTGGGCCGGCAGCATGCTTCTGGATGCGGCACGTTTGCGCAAGCGCGGAGACCTCGATCGGGTAACCGGTGCCGCCGGCGACCCGCCGCCCAGCGTCGACAATGTCGTCTCCATCTTTGAGCGCAGACGGATGGCGATGTCATGAGCGATACGCTGCAGAAGATTATTGGCGAGACCCTGCAAAAGCCGCAGGCCGACATGGAGAAACCGCAGCCTGTGCTGGCCGGCGAGTGGGCATTGTTCCTCGACATCGACGGCACGTTGCTGGAACATGCCGAGCACCCGGACGCAGTCTCGGTCAGCGACGAGCTTCGCTCCTTGCTGCAAGGCCTGGACCGCAAGCTGAACGGGGCGTTGGCGTTCATCACGGGCCGGTCCGTTTCGGCCGTCGACCATCTGTTTCAGCCTTTGAAACTACGCGCCGCCGGGCTCTATGGCCTGGAACATCGGCTCCTGCCGGACGACGACGTCGAAATCGCGGACGAGCCGGCGGATATCGCAGCCCTTGCCGACGAGATCGAGGCCGAGCTCGGTCGTGGGGCCTATATCGAGCGCAAGGGACGGGTGCTGGCCATCCACACGCGCGCCGCCCCGCATCTGCTTCCGCGCGCGACGCAGCTTGTCGAGCAGGCGCTGGCCGGCCTGCCAAAGGGCTACCGGGTGGTTGCCGGCAACGCCGGCGTGGAATTGCTGCCGCTGGAGGCGGCCAAGGGTGCCGCTATCCGGCGTTTCATGGAGATTGCGCCATTCGCAGGTCGCCGCCCGGTCTTCCTGGGCGACGACACGTCGGACGAAAACGGCTTCGAAACGATCAATGATGCCGGCGGCATATCGATACGGGTCAAACCACCGGCGCAAACCACCGCGCAGTACGGGCTGGCCGGCGTTGCCGAGACGCTGGCCTGGCTGAGAGGTCAACTCTAGGTCCAGCCGACGCAACCGTGATCGCGCCTCCTGGAAAGGACAAGGAAAGGAACGGTTTCGATGGGACGCTTTGCACAATTGGTTCGAGAGATCACCCCGAACTGGCTTCACGCTCGCTCCTCCCGCCATGAGATCGCCGACGTTTCACCGTCCGACGCGGACTACAGCTGGCAAGAGGCGATCGACAACAAGATGTATGGGGCGGATACATCTGACTATTCCCATGCGCCGGAAAAGCCTGTTTCGGCAAAACCGGCAGGCGACAGGCCCGCGGACGAGAACGACCGCGTTCCAAAGAAGGCCAATTAAGGTCCCGTCGGAGCCCGATAGTCGCTGTTCCTATGCCGCAAATCTCAGCCCGCCGTCGCAGGTCAGCACCTGGCCGGTCATGAAGCCGTTGGAGACGAGGAAGGCGATTGCGTCGGCCACGTCTTCGGCCCGACCGACGCGGCCGACCGGGGTCTTGCCGGCATAGTCGGCAAAGATCGTTTGCCTCTGCTCTTCGGCCAGAAAATCCCACCAGGGCGTGTCGATGACGCCCGGCGCCACGACATTGACGCGCAGCGGTTTCAGTTCCAGGGCCAGGATCGGCACCACAGTCAACAGCATGCCGTTGATGGCGGCGATACCGGCGACGCCGGGCGTCGCGAGCTGCGCCGACACCGCCGAGATGAAGGTGACCGATCCGGCCTTGTTGAGTGTCGGCAAGGCGGCCTGCAGGCAGGACAGCTGCGGGCGGACCTTTTCCTCGACGCCGCTGCCGATGTCGCTCAGGTCAAGCGTCGGGAAGGGGCCAAGGCCCTTGCCGCCGCTGGCCGCCAGCACCAGATGGTCGAAAGGTCCGAGGCTCTCGAAGAACCGGCGGACCTCATCCGGCTTCGCGGCGTCGAACGCAGCCTTCCCGGCAGCGCCGCCAAGGCTTTTCCAAGCGCTCTTCAGTTTGTCCTCGTTGCGCCCGGTGATGGTCACCTTCATGCCCGGGCCAAGCAGTTTTCGCGCCGTCGCCAGGCCGATGCCGGACGAGCCGCCGATGATGACGGTGTGTTCGATTGTCTGGGTCATGAATGGTCTTCCTTCGATGTGGGGGAGGCCGTGCCGATGAGATCAAGGCTCAAGGCTCGCAGACTTTGCCTTGCCTTGGCGTCATAGGCCTGGGTATCGGCGCGGGATTCCCGCAGGCCGTCGAAATAGAGGCCGCTTTTCCCGTCGAGCGCGGGTGAGGCGGCGAGGTTGAGGATGGCCTCGGCACCGGTCTCGACCGAGCTCCACGGCGTCACGCCTGCTTGCCGGACCATGGTGGTGTTCATATAGCTCGCCGGATGCAGCGCGTTGACGGTGACGCCGGTGCCTTTCAGCTGCTCCGCAAGGTCGACGGTGAACAGGATCTGCGCCAGCTTGCTCTGGCAATAGGCACGCACGCCGTCATAGGAGCGGGTCAGCATGACATCGCTGAAATCGATCGCCTGCTGCCCCGCAGAGGCGACATTGACGATGCGGGCCGGCGCACTCGCCTTCAGCAATGGCAAAAGCTCCGATGTCAGTAGGAAACCGGCGAGGTAGTTGATCGCGAAGCGTAGTTCGTAGC
>NZ_RZTF01000025.1:23953-37794 GCF_004023175.1 Mesorhizobium sp. M7A.F.Ca.MR.362.00.0.0 | reverse complement strand
GGGAAGGCGCTGACCCTCGCTTTCGACGACCGGCGCGCCCGACATGAGTTTGGCGACACGCGCGCCGTCGAGCGTCGCCGACATCACTGCCAAGCGCAGATCCGGCCTGAGCGCCCCTTGGACGTCGAGCGCCAGAGCGAGACCAAAATCGCCGTCGAGCGAGCGCTCGTGGAATTCATCGAAAATGACAGCCGAAACACCGGGCAGTTCGGGATCGTCGAGGATCATGCGCGCCAGCACGCCTTCGGTGACGACCACGATCCTGGTCTTTGCCGAAATGCGGTTTTCCATGCGCATGGCATAGCCGACGGTGGCGCCAGGTTCCTCACCAAGCAATTCAGCCATCCGGCGGGCGGCGGCGCGGGCGGCGAGCCGGCGCGGTTCAAGCAGGATGATCTTGCCGGCGCCGAGCCAAGGCGCGTCAAGCAGCGCCAGCGGCACCAGCGTCGTCTTGCCGGCGCCCGGCGGCGCCACCAGCACGGCGCTGTTGCCATGGCCCAGCGCTTCCCTCAGCGCCGGCAGCACGGCGGATACAGGAAGCTCCGGCAGGGGTTTTGTGGTCATGGCGCCCGCATATCAGCGGTTACGGCCAAGGCGCAACCAGAGTCGGTTTAAAGCCGGGTGCGCGAAAACGGGTTCCAGCGCACGGTGCCCAGCCGCGCTTCCTCACGAACCATGGTCAACAGGCCGGCGCCGCCAACGACCGCCAGGCCAACCAGCGACAGCCCGTCCGGATATTCCTGGAAGAACAACGCGCCGAGGATCACCGCCCAGGCGATCTGCGAATAATGCGTCGGCGCGACGCGGTTGGCGGGCGCGTATTTCATGGCCAGCAGCTGCAGGAATTGTCCACCCGCGGTGAAGGCACCGGCCATTGCCAGCCACAGCAACTGCTTTCCGCTGGGAACAGTGAAGGCGGTGGCGGCGGCACCGATGCCGTTGAACAGCAGGCCGCAACCGACCAGCACCCCGAGCATGGTGGTGCGCTTTTCCTGCTGCGCCAGCGAGCGCATCAGGATGACGCTGGTGGCCGCGAGGAAAGCAACGCCGAAGGCGGCAAGATGGCCGAGATTGAGTTCGCGAAAGCCAGGCCGCACCACCAGCATGACGCCGGCAAAACCGGCGACCACCGCCAGCCAGCGCCAGGGGCCGACCTTCTCCTTGAGGATCACCGTGGAGAGAATGGTGACGCAGAGCGGCGCCAGGAAGATCAGCGCATAGGACTCGGCCAGAGGAATGGTGGTGAAGGCGTAGACGCTGAGCACGCCGGAAGCGATACCCGCCCAGGCACGCGCCTGCACCGCCCATGGCCTTTTGGTGCGCCAGAAATCGCGCCAGCGTTCGCCCGCAGGTCGCGTGAAGAACAGGAAGAAGCCCGCGAACAAGGTTATGAAAAAGCCGATCTCGAAGATCGTGAGCTGACCGCCCAGGCTTTTGACAACGGCATCGCTGCCCGAATAGCTTGCGTAGGCGATCAGGGCGAGCAGGATTCCGTTCGTCACGTTGTTCCAGTTCCGGGGAGAGAGTGATTTGAAAATCCTGGCGCTCGGTGCCCATCCGGACGACATCGAGATCTTCATGTTCGGTACGATGGCCGCCTATGCCGCGCAAGGCGCAGAGCTCACTTTTGCCATGGCCACGGATGGTGCCAGGGGCGGCACGAGTGATCCCGCTGTTCTCGCTCGTGTCCGTCGCGATGAAGCAACGGCCGCGGCTGCGCTGGTAGGCGCGATGCCACGCTTCCTCGACTTCCCGGACGGCGAGTTGGTGGCCGATGCAGCGCTGATCGGAGCTCTGAAAGCACTGATTGGTCAAACCGGCCCGGATCTGGTGATCACGCATGCGCCCAACGACTATCATGCCGACCATCGCGCGCTGTCGGACGGCGTGCGCATCGCGGCGTCTTTCGCCGTCCCGGTGCTGCATGCCGACACGATGGGCGGCACCGGTTTTTCGCCGACGCACTATGTCGACATTTCCGCCCATGCCGACGTCAAGGCCGAGGCGATCCGAATGCATCAGTCGCAGGATCCCGACCGCTTCGTCGACATCGCGCGGACACAGAACGCCTTTCGAGCCGGCCAGTGCAACGGCGCGCAAGGCTCATCGGCCGAAGCCTTCCGCTTCGAACCGTCGTTCCCGTTCGCCGATATCCGCGCGCTGCTGCCGCCGGCGCCGCCGATCCGGAAGGTGATGGTGAGCACCAGAAGGGTCGATTGAGAAGCCGAGGCGACCCACGGCCCTGGCCAGAAGCGGCTTGAACGGCTTCGGTGAGCCGACCAGCGAGCCGCGCTTCTCCAACGTTTTCAGACATCGCGATAAGCATGCTGCGGCGCAGCAACGAATTCGCTTGCTTTGTTTAGTAAAAATTGCATCACTAAACAAATTACTAAACATCCGCAGCATAACCGCGCAGCCATGTTTGGGCCCCTGAGGAGAGGGGTTGAGGGCTTTTTGAAACCGTCATCCGGGCGCGTTTCGCAAATGGGAGGAAGTCATGAAATCGAGCTTGAAACTGGCGTTGGGACTGACCTCGGCGATCACAGCGTCGACAGCCGTCTCGAACGTCGCGCACGCTGAAGACCTGACGCTGTGCTGGGCCGCCTGGGACCCGGCCAACGCGCTTGTCGAACTGTCCAAGGATTTTACCAAGGAAACCGGCATCGGCATGAAATTCGAGTTCGTGCCATGGACCAACTATGCCGACCGTTTCCTCAACGAGCTGAACTCGCACGGCAAATTGTGCGACCTGATCATCGGCGACAGCCAGTGGATCGGCGGCGCTGCCGAGAACGGCCATTACGTCAAGCTGAACGACTTCTTCGACAAGGAGAAGATCAGCATGGACGATTTCGTGCCGGCAACCGTCGTCGGCTATTCGGAATGGCCGAAGAACACGCCGAACTACTGGGCGCTGCCGGCCATGGGCGACGTCGTCGGCTGGACCTATCGCAAGGACTGGTTCTCCAAGCCGGAACTGCAGAAGGAATTCAAGGAGAAGTACGGTTGGGATCTCGGCCCGCCGACCACTTTCGACCAGTTGAAGCAGGTCGCCGAGTTCTTCCAGAAGCGTGAGATCGACGGCAAGACCGTCTACGGCGCCTCGATCTACACCGAGCGCGGCTCGGAAGGCATCACCATGGGCGCCATGGACGTGCTCTACAGCTATGGCTTCCAGTACGAAAACCCCAAAAAGCCCTACGAAATGGAAGGCTTCGTCAACTCCGACAAATCGGTAAAGGGGCTGGAGTTCTACAAGGCGCTCTATGATTGCTGCACGCCTCCGGGTGCCTCGAACAGCTATATGGGCGAAGGCGTCGATGCCTTCAAATCCGGCCAGGTGGCGATGCACATGAACTTCGCCTTCACATGGCCAGGCCTGCAGAAGGACGAGAATGTCGGCGGCGACAAAATCGGTTACTTCGTCAACCCGAAGGGTCCGGACGGCGAGCAGTTCGCCCAGCTCGGCGGCCAGGGCATCTCCGTGGTGTCCTATTCCGACAAGCAGGAAGCGGCGCTGAAATACATCAAATGGTTCGCCAACAAGGACGTGCAAGCCAAATGGTGGTCGCTCGGCGGCTATTCCTGCCTCAACGCGGTGGTCAAGGACCCGGGCTTCCCGGCCAGCCAGCCCTACGCGCAGACCTTCCTCGACTCGATGGCCATCGTGAAGGACTTCTGGGCCGAGCCGAGCTACGCCCCGCTGCTGCAGGCCTCGCAGAAGCGTTTCCACGACTATGTCGTCGCCGGCCAAGGTTCGGCCAAGGATGCGCTGGACGGCCTGGTCAAGGACTGGACGCAGGTCTTCCAGGACGACGGTAAGATGTAACTGGGGCAAGATGTAACCCGGCTCCTCCCGAGCTCGACCCATGCGTCCCGTGCCGCCCTTGGCACGGGACGCAGTTCAGATAAATTCCATGACAGAGACGACCAAGTGACCGAAGCAGGACTCACCATGCTCAATCGGACCGCGGAGAATGTTGCCCGGGCGACTCCGGAGCCGTTGGCCCGCAAGGTCCGGGGCATCAGCGACAAGGGCCTCGCCTGGCTGTTCATCTCGCCGACGATCCTGTTGCTGCTGGCCATCAACATCTTTCCGCTGTTCTGGGCGATCTATCTGTCGTTCACCAACTACCGCGCCAACCGCCCGAACGAGGTGGTGAAGAACCTCGGCTTTGCCAACTACCAGCGCATCCTCGGCGACAAGGATATCTGGATCGCCATGCAGACGACGGCGCATTTCGTGTTCTGGACCATCCTGTTGCAGACGCTGATCGGCTTCACCCTGGCCTGGCTGATCGACAGGAAGTTCCGCGGCCACGCCTTCTGGACGACGCTGATCCTGGTGCCCATGATGCTGTCGCCGGCGGTGGTCGGTAATTTCTGGCGCTTCCTCTATGAGCCGCAGATCGGCCTGTTCGCCTACGCCATATCCTTCGTCACGAGGATCCCGCCGACCGATATCCAGATGCTCTCCAACGTGTCGCTGGCGCCCTGGTCGATCATCATCGTCGACACCTGGATGTGGACACCCTACGTGATGCTGATCTGCCTCGCGGGCCTACGCTCCATCCCCGAATACATCTACGAGGCGGCCGAGGTCGACCGCGCCTCCAACTGGCGGCAATTCTGGTCGATCACGCTGCCGATGGCGCTGCCCTTCATCATGCTGGCTGTGCTGTTTCGCGGCATCGAGAACTTCAAGATGTTCGACATGGTCAATCTGTTGACCGGCGGCGGGCCGGGCTCGACCACCGAGGTCGCCTCGATAACGCTGAAGCGGCAGGCTTTCGAAAGCTGGCGCACCGGCTATTCCTCGGCCTTCGCAATCATTCTTTTCGTGGCGGTGTTCGGCCTCGCCAACATCTACGTCAAGGCGCTCAACAAGGTGAAGCAGAGATGAGCCTGACCACAGCCCATTCGGTCGTCGCACCGAGCAGCAACTCGAAACGGATCGCCGGCACGATCATCGTACTTTACGCACTGATCTCGATCGTGCCGCTGCTGTGGATCTTCGCCACCAGCTTCAAGACGCCGCCGGATTCGATCGCCTATCCGCCCAAGATCCTGTTCCAGCCAAGCCTTGAGGGCTACTGCAATCTGTTCACGACTCGGACCCGGCAGACGCCGGAATACATCAACTCGCTGGGCCCGGCGACAGGCTTCTGCGACGAGACCACGCGCAAGCGCAACATGGTGATCGCCGGCCCGTCCAACTTCCTGCCGCGCTTCGTCAATTCGCTGATCATCGCCTTCGGTTCGACTTTCTGCGCCGTCTTCCTCGGCACGCTGTCGGCCTACGGCTTCTCACGCTTCAAGGTGCCGCTCGCCGACGACCTTTTGTTCTTCATCCTGTCGACGCGCTTCATGCCGCCGATCGCCGTCGCCATTCCGATCTATCTGATGTACCGCGAGCTTGGCCTGTCGGACACCGCGCTCGGCATGATCCTGCTCTACACGGCGGTCAATGTTTCGCTGGCGGTGTGGCTGCTGAAAGGCTTCATCGACGAAATCCCGCGCGAGTACGAAGAGGCGGCGATGATCGACGGCTATACGCGGCTGCAGGCCTTCTGGCGCACCGTGCTGCCGCAAGCGACGACCGGCATTGCAGCGACCGCGATCTTCTGCCTGATCTTCGCCTGGAACGAGTATGCGTTCGCGGCACTCCTGACCTCGGGCACCGCGCAGACCGCGCCGCCCTTCATCCCGACCATCATCGGCGAAGGCGGCCAGGACTGGCCGGCGGTCGCGGCCGGCACGACGATCTTCCTGGTGCCGATCCTGGTCTTCACCATCCTGCTCCGCAAGCAATTGCTGCGCGGCATCACCTTCGGCGCGGTGCGCAAATGAGCATGACCAAGCCTCAGAAACGCAAGTCGCGCTGGCCGGTCTGGGCCAGGCGCGGGCTGATGGAAAACATCGCCACGGCGCTGATCGCCATCGGCTTCCTGATGCTGTTCCAGCCCTTCGCGCTGTCGCTCTACACCTACTCCTTCATCACTATGCTCGCCGGCACCGTGATGTTCATCATCGTCTCGAAATTCCCGGAATAATCATGGCCGAAATCCGCGTCCAGCACCTGAGAAAGGCCTTCGGCGATTTCGTCGCCGTGCAGGATTCCAACTTCGTCGTCGAGGATGGCGAGTTCTTCGTCATGCTCGGGCCGTCGGGCTGCGGCAAGACGACGACCTTGCGCATGATAGCCGGGCTCGAACTGCCGACCGGCGGCCAGATCCTGCTCGGCGGCGACGACGTCACCATGCTGCGGGCACGCGAGCGCGACATCGCCTTCGTCTTCCAGCTGTTCGCGCTCTATCCGCACATGAACGTGCGCAAGAACATCGGCTTCCCGCTGTTGGCGCAAGGCATGCCTTCGGCCGAGATCCGCACCCGTGTCGAGGAAACGGCAAAACTGCTGCGCATCGATCATCTGCTCAACAAATCCGTCTCCGGACTTGCCGGTGGTGACCGCCAGCGGGTCGCGCTCGGCCGCGCCATCGTGCGGCGGCCAAAATGCTTCCTGATGGATGAGCCGCTCGGCACGCTCGACACCGAATTCCGCGATTTGATGGTCCATGAACTGCGCGAACTGCACAACCGCATCCGTGCCACGACGGTCTATGTCACGCACGACCAGATGGAAGCGATGTCGATGGCCGACAAGATCGCTGTGATGAACCATGGCGTCATCGAACAGTTCGGAAGTCCACGCGAAATCTACGACCGCCCAGCGACCATGTTCGTCGCCGACTTCATCGGCTCGCCGCCGATGAACTTTTTGGGATTTGGCGGCGGGCTGGCCAAAGGCGCCAGGGAGATCATCGTGCAAGGTGCGAAGGTCGCGGTGCCGGAGGTACGAGAGGACATCGCACCCAGCGACATGGCCCTTGGCATCCGCCCGGAGCACATACGCTTCGACGACGCCTCCAAGCTGCGCGGCGCCATCTATGGCACCGAATATCTCGGCACCACGCAGATTGTCGCGGTCGAAACGGCGGACGGTATCATCAAGGCACGCGTGCCGGCCGAAATCCGGCTCTCCACCGGCGACCATGTCGGCCTGACGCTGAGCAGCGCGCGGCTGTCGCTGTTCGAGAAGGGATCGGGCCGCGCGGTGAGAACCGCGATCCACGATGTCGCCTCGGAGCGGAGGGCCCAGCATGGCTGAGGTGCACATCAAGAACGTGACCAAGAGTTTCGGCGACCATGTCGCCGTCGACGGCCTCGACCTGCACATAGCAGATGGCGAGTTCGTCGTGCTGCTCGGGCCGACGGGGGCAGGCAAGACGACGACGCTGCGGCTCATCGCCGGTTTGGAACGGCCGGATTCCGGCATGATCGAGATTGGGGGCCACAATGCCACGACACTGTCGCCGGCCGAGCGCGACACGGCCTTCGTTTTCCAGCAATATTCGCTCTATCCCCACCTCTCGGTGTTCGACAATCTCGCCTTCCCGCTGCGCTCGCCGGCGCGGAAAATGCCGGAGGACCAGATCCGCCGCCGGGTCGAGGAGGTGGCCAGGATGGTGCGCATCCATCACAAGCTCGCCAACCGCTCGACCAAGCTTTCGGGCGGCGAAATGCAGCGCGTCGCCATCGGCCGCGCGCTGGTGCGCAAGCCTTCGATCTATCTGATGGACGAGCCGCTGTCGTCGCTCGATGCCAAGCTGCGCGGCGATCTCAGGCTCGAGCTGAAGCGCATCCAGACCGAACTCGGCGCCACCATGCTCTACGTTACCCACGACCAGATTGAGGCGATGACGATGGCAGACCGCATCGGCATCCTCACTGAGGGCGTGCTGGTGCAGATCGGTTCGCCGCGCACCATCTATTCCGAGCCGGCAAACCTTCATGTCGCGGCAAGGCTCGGCCAACCGGCGATCAATCTTCTGCCGACCGGACTGCTGCCTGATGCCGGCGCGCCAGCCGGGACCAAGACGATCGGCGCGCGCACCGAACATCTTTCGATCGCGAAGGCTGCGAATGGTCATGCCGACGGCGTCGTCGACTGGGTCGAGCATCTCGGTGATCAGAACCATTTGCATGTGACGGTGGGGACCAAGAAACTGGTGACGCTGACCGATCCCGACACGGATCTGGCGCAGGGCGACAAAGTGGTGATCCGCTACCGGGCGCCGCTGTATTTCGGCGCCGATGGACAGCGATTGATGTGAGCGGTTTTCGGTGATTCAGCACCGGTTTTGACTTTGCCAGTACGGGACGAATTCGATGAAGCACTTTTTCAATCGCAGGGAAACGATCGTCACCGAGGCGCTGGACGGCCTGTTGCGGACCATCGGATCAGGCGATCTCGCGCGCCTCGACGGCTATCCCGAGATCAAGGTCATCCTGCGCGCCGACTGGGACAAGACGAAAGTCAGTGTCGTCTCCGGCGGCGGGGCCGGGCACGAGCCGTCCCATGCCGGCTTCGTCGGCAAAGGCATGCTGACGGCGGCGGTCTCAGGCGAGATCTTTGCCTCGCCGAGCGTCGAAGCCGTGCTGGCCGCCATTCGCGCAGTCACCGGCCCGGCCGGCTGTCTGTTGATCGTCAAGAACTACACCGGCGACCGCCTCAATTTCGGCCTGGCCGCCGAGAAGGCGCGCGCCGAAGGATTTCATGTAGAGATGGTGATCGTCGCCGACGACATCGCGCTGCCGGACATCAACCAGCCACGCGGCGTTGCCGGCACCTTGTTCGTGCACAAGATCGCAGGCCATCTGTCGGAGGCCGGCCATGATCTGGCATTCGTCGCAACGGCCGCTCGCGCGGCGGCGAAGGATATCGTTTCACTCGGCATGTCGCTGTCGTCCTGCTCGATCCCCGGCCAGCCGCACGAAGACAGGTTTGGCGAGAATGACGGTGAACTCGGCCTCGGCATTCATGGCGAGCCGGGCGTCGAGCGGATTGCGGTGCAGAGCGCCGACAGGCTGGTGGCGATCATGGCGGAGCGCCTCGCGGCACGGCTTGATCCCAAGGCCACCTACGCCTTGCTGATCAACAATCTCGGCTCCGTGCCGCCGCTCGAAATGTCTGTCGTCGCCAATGCGGTGCTTGCATCGCCGCTGGCCAAAACCATCAAGCTGACGATCGGCCCGGGCCCGCTGATGACGGCGCTCAACATGAACGGCTTCTCGCTGTCGCTGATCCGGCTGGATGCGGCGCGCGAAACCGCCTTGCAGGCGCCGGTCGGTCCGCACGCCTGGATGCCGGCAAAGCCGGTTGTTTCACCTGCCGTCGTGCCGATGGCGAAAGCGGCCGGACAGAGCGCGGCACGCAAGCCCAGCCAGGATGCGCGGACCCGCTCTCTTCTCGTCACCATCTGCGAACGGCTGATCGCGCTGGAAACCACGTTGAACGGGCTCGACGCCAAAACAGGCGACGGCGACACCGGCTCGACGGTGGCGACCGGCGCGCGCAGTGTTCTCGAGCGGCTTGATACACTACCGCTTGCCGAGCCTGCAGCCACCCTTGGCGCGATAGGTGACATACTGAGCGCGTCGATGGGCGGCTCCAGCGGCGTGCTGCTGTCGATCTTCTTCACCGCCGCGGCGCAAGCTCTGGAGAGCGGCGCAAACCTGGCCAAGGCGCTGCTTGCCGGCCTCGAGCGAATGACTTTCTATGGCGGCGCAAGGATAGGGGATCGCACCATGGTCGATGCCCTCGAGCCAGCCCTCAGAGCGCTCGATGCCAGGAGCCTGGACGAAGCGGCTATCGCGGCTCAACGCGGTGCCGAGGCCACCGCCGCCATGGAGAAGGCTAAAGCCGGACGGTCCGCCTATGTCGGCAGCAAATTGCAGGGTGTGGTCGACCCCGGCGCTCACGCGGTGGCCGAAGTCTTCGCGGCCGCCGCCGCACTGCACGAAGCGGCCTGATTCATGCTCCAGTTGTCGAATGATCGTTCTTTCGATACTGCCGGCAAGATAGAAACCGGAAATGCGGGTGACATGGCGGCGTTGAACCTTGCCAGGCTGATCGCGGCCGCTGCGGATACCATTGCCGCTCACGCCGAGGAGTTGACGGCGCTCGACCAGGCGATCGGCGACGGCGACCACGGGCTGAACATGAAGCGCGGCTTCGAGGCCGTGCGCGTGGAAGCCGAAGCATTTTCGGCCAAACCGCTGCCCGATGCCTTGAAGGCAATCGGCACCAAGCTGGTGATGACGGTCGGCGGCGCCTCCGGCCCGCTATTCGGCACCCTTTTCCTGGCACTCGGCAAGGAGATTTCAGCGGCGCCTGATCGCGCCAATCTGACGGCGGCGTTCGGCAAGGCGATCGAAGCGGTGGCAGCACGGGGCAAGTCGCAGGTTGGACAAAAAACCATGCTCGACGTGCTGCAGCCGGTGCATGACGCGTTGCTGCAGGGAAAGACGGCGCCGGAAATCGCAGGTATCGCCGATGCGGCCGCCGAGGCGACCGTGCCGATGAAGGCCCGGCGCGGCCGTGCGTCGTTCCTTGGCGACCGGTCGATCGGCCACATGGATGCCGGTGCACGCTCGACCGCGCTTCTGGTGCGCACGATCGTCGAAACGCTGGAAGGTCAGCCATGAGCAATGTCGGCATCGTCATCGTTTCGCATTCGCCGCTGGTTGCCGAGGGCACGGCCGACATGGTGCGGCAGATGGTGGGCGACGAAGTGCCGCTTGCATGGTGCGGCGGAAACGGCCATGGCGGGCTCGGCACCAATGTCGAGGCGATCATGGGCGCCATCGACAAGGCCTGGTCGGAAGCCGGTGTCGCCATTCTGGTCGATCTCGGCGGTGCCGAGACCAACTCGGAAATGGCGGTGGAGATGATCGGCGAGCCACGCTCGCACAAGATCATCGTCTGCAACGCGCCGATCGTCGAAGGCGCGGTGATGGCGGCGACCGAGGCCTCCGGCGGCGCCTCGCTCCGGGAAGTGGTGGCGACGGCACATGAATTGTCGCCGTCGTGAGTGAACGGGAAGTTTGAAGACATGTCCGCATCCGCCGAAGCGACCGTTGTGATCACCCACGAGGTGGGCCTGCACGCGCGTCCTTCGGTGAAGTTCACCAAGCTGGCCAAGAGCTTTGCCGCCGAGGTGGAAATCGCGCTTGCCGCCAACGGCCCCTGGTTCGACGCCAAGAGCATCGTCAAGGTGATGGCGACCAAGGCGCCGAAGGGTACGCTGTTGCACATCAGGGCCAGCGGAGACGGCGCCAATGATGCCGTCGACGCGCTGGTCGAACTGGTGCGGCGCGATTTCGACGAAGGCGCGGACCATGCCCGAACCGCTTAGGATTAAAGGCATTTCGGCCTCGGCCGGTTATGCCGAAGGGCCGCTGTTCGACCTCGACCAGACTGTCGGCTCCTATGTCGGCAAAGAAACAGCCGACGATGAGAAGGCCGCGCTCGATGCCGCAATCGGCATCGCCACGGGCCGTCTCACTGCAATGATCGGGATGGCCGAGGGCGATGCCGCCGACATTCTCGAGTTTCAGATCGCCATGCTGCAAGACGATGCGCTGAGCAGCCCGGCCTATGCCGCGATCCGCACCGGCCTGCCGGCCGACACGGCGTGGCGGCAGGCGCTTAACGCTGAAATCGCCGGCTACGATGCTTCGGACCAGGATTATTTCCGCGCGCGCGCCGCCGACATCCGCGATATCAGGGACCAGGTGCTGCGGGCTCTGTCGGAGGTTGGCAACGTCGAGCCGCCCGCCGGCGCCATCCTCTATGGCGAGGATATCGCGCCGACGCGTTTTCTCGAAACCGACTGGAGCAGCGGCGGCGGCATCGCGCTGAGGGCGGGCAGCACGGCCAGCCATGTCGCCATGCTGGCGCGCTCGCGCGGCGTACCCATGATCGTCGGTCTCGGTGCTTCGCCGGCTCATCTCGCCGGTATCGCCCTGCTCGACGCCGAACATGGCGGCATCGTGGTGTCGCCCTCCAGGACCGAAATCGCCGCTTTTCGGCTATCCTCCTCATCATTCCGGGCGCGCCGCGATCGGGCCGGGACCTTCCTGGCGCGACCGGCGGTGACCAAGGCCGGCACGGCGGTGCGGATGCAGGTCAACATCGCCGACCCGTCCGAGGTCGACGGCATCGATATCGCCACCTGCGACGGGGTCGGGCTGATGCGCACCGAATTCCTGTTCGGCAAGACGCTGCCGGACGAGGGGACACAGTATCGCGCCTATCGCAAGGTGCTGGAATGGGCTGGTGAAAAACCGGTGACGATCCGCACCGTCGATGCCGGCGGCGACAAGCCGGTGCCCGGCTTCACCATCGAGGAGAGCAATCCGTTCCTCGGCCTGCGCGGAATCAGGCTGTCGCTGGCAAGGCCGGAGGTGTTTCGTGTACAGATCCGGGCACTGCTGCGCGCCGCGGTGCACGGCAATCTGAAAGTGATGTTTCCGATGATCGCCATTGTGGAGGAATACCGACAGGCAGCGGCGATGTTCGCCGAGGAGCAGACCGCACTTGCCGCGCGCGGCATCGCGAGCAAGATGCCGCCGCTCGGCATCATGGTCGAGGTGCCGTCGGTGGCGATCCTGCCGGAAGCCTTTGCTGATGCCGCCTTCTTCTCGATCGGCTCCAACGACCTCACCCAGTATGTCATGGCGGCTGCCCGCGATAACGCTGCCGTGGCACATCTCAATTCGGTCCGTCATCCGGCCGTGCTGCGGCTGATCGCTGCCGTGACCGCGTTTGGCCAGCGGGAAGGAATCCCGGTCAGCCTGTGCGGCGATGCAGGCGGCGATCCCGCCTCGATCCCGTCACTGCTCGAGGCCGGCCTGCGCGATCTTTCCGTCGCTCCGGCGCAACTCGCCATGGCCAAGGCGGCCATCGCGGACGTTTCTGTCTAGGCGCGGCCGGCATGGTCGACATCAAACCCGAACCTGGCTCCGAGGACGCGATCCGCGCCTACAAGACGATCCTGTCGCACGTCATCGACCAGCGCCCATCCGGCATGCGCCAGCGCCTGGCCGATGCGCTCGGCAAACACCGAAGCTTCGTCACGCAGATTTCCAGTCCTGCCTATTCAATTCCGATCCCGTCTAAACATTTGCCGGCTATATTTTCGGTCTGCCATTTCAGTCCGGTTGAGCGCGATCAGTTTCTCGCCGCCTACCATCAGGCGCATCCGGGGAAAATTTCGGTCGCGGCAGGCATGCGCAAGACGCGGCATGTCTCGCTTGTGGTGCCGGATTTCGGCGACGACAAGCAGAACGCCGCACTCGACAAAGCGGTGAACGACTTTATCCAGAAGATCACCAGCATCACCGGCAAGGGTAGCTGATCGAACTCTTTGTTTTACGCAATTCCGGAAAAAACCGCGACACATTTTTCCTGGAATTGTTTGGAAGGCCTATTTCGGGAGGAGACGATCGTGAAGAAGTTCATGAACTCGGTGGACACGGTGCTGACCGAGAGCCTCGACGGTTTCGTGGCCGCCCATGCCGACATCCTGGTGCTTGGCGACGAGCACAAATTCATCCGCCGCAAGACCTTGCGGCCGGGCAAGGTGGCGTTGATCTCCGGCGGAGGCTCCGGCCACGAGCCGCTGCATGGCGGCTTTGTCGGGCACGGCATGCTCGACGCCGCCTGCCCCGGCCAGGTGTTCACCCCGCCGACGCCGGACCAGATGCTGGCGGCGGCGCAAGCCGTCGACACGGGCGCCGGCTGCCTGTTCATCGTCAAGAACTATGAAGGCGACGTCATGAACTTCGACATGGCGGCCGAAATGTCGGAAGGCATCCTGCAGATCGTGACCAATGACGATGTCGCCGTCGAGAATTCTTCCTATACGACGGGCCGGCGCGGCGTCGCCGGCACGCTGGTGGTGGAAAAGATCGTCGGAGCCGCTGCCGAACATGGC
>NZ_RZTF01000025.1:23613-23943 GCF_004023175.1 Mesorhizobium sp. M7A.F.Ca.MR.362.00.0.0 | reverse complement strand
GAACATGGCCTGGCGCTGGCGCCGCTGAAGGCGCTGGGCGACGGCGTCAACGCTGCTACCCGCTCGATGGGCGTGGCGCTGACCAGTTGCACCGTACCGGCGGCGGGCAGGCCGACTTTCGACATCGGCGATGGCGAGATGGAATTCGGCGTCGGCATCCATGGCGAGCCCGGCCGCCGGCGCGACACGCTGAAAAGCGCCGATGCTATCGCGCAGGAGATTTGCACCGCGATCCTGGGCGATCTCGGCGATAGGGCGAAGGGTCCGGCGCTGCTGTTCGTCAACGGCTTCGGCGGCACGCCGCTGATGGAACTCTATCTGATGTACAAC
>NZ_RZTF01000025.1:22083-23603 GCF_004023175.1 Mesorhizobium sp. M7A.F.Ca.MR.362.00.0.0 | reverse complement strand
ATGTACAACAGCGCGCGGGCGATCTTCGAAAAACACGGCGTGACGGTGACCCGTTCGCTGGTAGGCTCCTACGTCACCTCGCTCGACATGGCCGGCTGCTCGATCACGCTGACCATGCTCGACGACGAGACGACCGCATTCTGGGACGCGCCGGTGCACACAGCAGCGCTGCGCTGGGGCATGTAAAGCTGGCTTCCACCCTGCTTTTCTGCAACATCTTTCCCTTCAATCGCAACATTGTCCAGGTTGATGCTGCCACCGCTTACCCCTGCCGAAGAAAAGCTGCTGCTGCGCTACGCAGATCCGGAGGCGCCGACTGTCGACGTCGATAATTTGTCGGCAAAGACGCTGATGTCGCTGCTCGACAACGCCGAATTCCATGGCGTCTTGCCGATCATGCTGCGCAAGCTCAGCGGCGACGCGCAACTGCCGTCGGATCAGGAGCTGCGAGACAAACTGGAGGACCTGCGCCAGAAAGCGACGATCGCCACCGGCCAGTCGATGCTGTTGAAGTATCATGGCGACCGCATCATGAAGGGACTGGCGGCGGACAATGTTCCGGCGCGGATCGTCAAGGGGCCGGTCTTCGCGCGCAAGCTCTACCGCAACGTCGCCGACAGGCCGTTCACCGACATCGACATCTTGGTCGAACCCGCCAATCTGGCCAGGGCAAACCAGGTGATCGCGGCATGCGGCTTCGAGCTTGGCAGCGACGAGGCCGAATCCTACGAATTGCAGGAATTCAAATGGCTCGAAAAGGAGAATTCCAGCCTGCTGGTCGAACTGCATGGCGACCTCGTGCATGACACCGGCATGCGGCGGCGCCTGTCGCTGGGTTTCCCTGAATTGCGCGCCATCGACGGCGACGCGACAGACACGCCGGCGGCTCTTCTCACGATCGCCATCGTGCATGCCGCCGGCGGCCACAAATTCCACCGGCTGCAGCTTTGCGTCGACGTGCTGCAAGGCGTGCGGGCGCTGCAATCACCCGAAGCGGAAGCACGCCTCTTCGACGCTGCCCGTACCACCGGCATCGAGCTCGAGTTGGCAATCGTGCTCGATGTGACCGGCCAGTTGTTCGACGAAAGCCGCGCGCTCGAACTCGCCGGCCGCATCAAACCCGATCTCTCCATACGGCTGGCCAGGCGGTTGATCACCACGAATACGCTGCTCGGCGTCAATTCCAGGGACAAGCTTGGTTCGCGCCTACGCCGCGACGCCTTCCGCTGGATCCAACGGCTGGCCAGGGCCAGAGCAATTCCAGGAAAAGTGTGAGACGTTCTCCCCCGGAAAAGCGTCGCGCCATCACCTCAGGTCGGAAAGTGATGGCGCTCTTGGCTTGGCCGCTCTGAGTCTTTAGCCTGCGTCGGGAAGCACACGACGAAGGATTGAGGAATTTGGCCGATCTCAATACCCACATTGCGAATGCTGCGCGTGATCGGAGTTCCCCGCGAGTCGTCGCGGTCCTTACGACACGGAACGAAGAACGGTTCGTCTCCGGATGTCTCGAGAACCTCTTT
>NZ_RZTF01000025.1:16946-22073 GCF_004023175.1 Mesorhizobium sp. M7A.F.Ca.MR.362.00.0.0 | reverse complement strand
GGTCTACATCTGCGACAATCAGTCGACGGACCGAACGCTTGAGATTGCCCAACGCTACTGCGGAGCCGGATTGATAGGATTCGAAACCATCCCGCATAACGGCTGGTATTGCTGGGAGCACCTTCTTCGTCGCAAAGAGGAACTGTTTCAGTCGCTCGAAGCAGACTGGTTCATGCATGTTGACGCTGACGAGATCCACCTTCCGCCGACTTCGTACTCATCGTTGGTCTCCGCCATTGCGGCAGCCGACGCACTCGGCTTCAATGCGATCGAATCTTCCGAGTTTACGTTCATTCCTACCAGAGAAGCTCCCGATCACGACAATCCCGATTATCAACACACGCTGCGCACCTACTACCCGTTCCGGCCAACCTCCCCACACTGCGTCCGTGCCTACAAGAAACAGGACGGCCCCATGGAGATTGCGTGGTCAGGCGGCCATCTCGTACGGTTCGCGGGTCCGGTGAGGCTTTACTCCGAGCGTTTTCGCATGAAGCACTATCTGTTCCTTAGCGCAGAGCACGCCGCATGCAAGTATGCTGGCCGCCGGTTCCTGAGCGAAGAGGTCATTGGTCGTGGCTGGCACGGATGGCGACCCCGCTTGCGATCAGAGGATATTCTGCTGCCGGACGCCAGCCACGTGCGCGCCAGCGCGACGGACGACGATCTGGACGAGGCCAATCCATGGTCGGCACACTGGCTTGAGCGGTACGCCTCGTGAATGAGGTACACCTCCCCCGCGTCCTGGCGATCGCGGATCGACCCGGCTGGGCGATTGATCGCAAGACCCAAAATCTCCGGCGCGTGCTGGAAAGAAGGTTCGAGATCGTCCAACGATTTCAACATGATGTGACTGAGTCGGACGTGAACACGGCGGACATCGTGCTCATCTTCTATTGGCTCCAGATCTCGAAGCTGCCCCTGCCGGAATCGGCCCTCGCCAGGCGGTCTGACAGGCTGCTCGTCGGGATCTGCAGCCACAGAGAGCTGGAGGGCGAATTCCGCGAGCCCGGGCTCGCCGCCCTGCACCGGCTGGCGCGCGCTGTCTTTGTCAACAATCGGCAGTTCGAGCACGAATACGGTCCTCTACTGCGTGTTCCGGTCCACTACACGCCCAATGGAGTCGACACGACGTTCTTTTGTCCCGCACAAGAGCCACAACCCGGTTCTGGCGAGCTCCGTGTCGGATGGGCGGGAAGTCTCGGCAACCATGGTCCAGCACATCGCGGCTTCCACGACGTCATCGAGCCCGCGGTAGCGGCCGTGCCGGGCGCGCGCCTACTGACGGCGATTCGCGAGCAACGCTGGCGTAGCCATGACGAGATGCCCGGCTTCTATCGGGATCTCGACGTTTATGTCTGCGCCAGCCTCAGCGAAGGCACTCCCAATCCTTGCTTGGAGGCGGCGGCGTGCGGTGTCCCTTTGGTGACCACCCGTGTGGGAAACATGCCCGAGCTGATTCGGGATGGCGACAACGGGCTGTTCTTCGATGGAACTGCGGAGGGGCTTGCGAACAAGCTAGCCTTGTTGCGGGACACGCCATCGCTCCGGTCGAGGATGGCCGCCCGCATGATCGAGACGATCCAAGAGTGGGATTGGGGCGTGCAGGCGGAGAACTACGCGCGCATGTTTGCCTCGTTGCTTACTGCGGGCGGAGCTGTCGGGCCCATGAGATGAGCGGCTTCGGGTGTGCCCTGCCAAACCTGACCTTTGTAGCGCCATTCGAGTTTTCCCGGACCCTTGCTCTTCCGTACCTCGCGCAGCAAGGATAACGAGGCGGCGCTGCGCTTAAATCGTTGTTTTTGCGCAAAACTGCGAAGTAGAAGCACTCCGAAACACGCTATCCCCACGCCCTTGGGAACAAGGAATAGCGGCCCCACGTTGCCTGGGGTATTCAGTCCCGAGTCGTCAGAGCGGCGCTGATCAGTGCCGCCGCGTCAGCCGGGCGCGCGCCCACCTCCAACCGGAAGGTCGGCACCGCATTGACCAGCCCGGCGATGGTCGCCAGCCGGCGTTTCTGCATCGGCAGCAGCCCGGTCATACCGGTGCGGACGTTGTCCACCGCCAGTGCCACCATTGCGTCGGTGCCGGCCATGGCGACGAGCCGGCTCTGGCTTCCGGCGGAACGCGCCAGGTGCAGAAGGGCCGCCACCGGCCGGGCGGACGCGTTTTCCACCCGGATGATATCCTCCAGCCTTTCAAGCGAGACGGGCTGTTCGCTGTTGCGATCCCAAGTCTGGCCAAGGCAGGGCGCCACCTGCGGGATCATCTCCGCGGTCTTCCGATGGATCTTGACGGCGCGCGGCAGACCCCAGGCTACGACCTTGCCCGAAGTGGCATGCACGATCATGGCGTCGTCGGAGCAGAGGCCAAAGCCCTGAGTTGCCAGCGCGAGTGACGTCGTGGTCTTGCCGGTGCCGCTCGGAGCATGGATCAGCACCACCGCATCGCTGTCCGGCAACGTCAAGCCGGCAGTGTGCAGCATATGCTGGCCACCGGCGTCGAGCGCGGCGTCGAGCACCAGCATTGCCGGTGTCCACGCGGCTTTCGCGCCGGGGCGGATCCGGAGTTCGGCCCATCCCGCCACGCCGTTGATGGCAACGGTCTGACGCCCGGGAAATACCAGATGGATGATACCACCATCCTCGAACATCCGGCAGGGACCATCCTCCGGCACCTCGCCATCGAAGACGAGGGATCCGTTGGGCGCCTCGTCCAGGGTGTCTGTCTCGGCGATCTCGAGACGAAAGTCCGGCTCGACGGGTTCCGCGATACGCAGGCTGCCCAGCATCCGGTCGAAATCCTGCCACAGCTCCGGGCGCTCGGCCGATATGCCAAGTATCAGGCCGTTGAGGCCATAGCAGGCTGAAGGTCTGGTCAAGCGGGACGCGCCTTTACGGCATCGGCATGATGACGATAGATTTCGACCATGCCGGGAAGCTTGTCGCTGACCACCGGCCTGCCATCGAGGCAGACCCAGCAATGCGCTGCCAGGCGCTGCGCTTGCATCGACTGCGGATCGACGCCGAAGCGCAGGTCCGGATCGAAGCCGGCCAGGCGCAGGAAACGATGACCGAGCAGACCCTCCCTCAGGCACCTGCGGTCACGCATCAGCCAGGGACGGCGGACGGCGCGGTTGACGCTGGCGACTATGTAGGCGGACGGCAGACCGCGATAGGGCGTCGACGAGGCGAGCGGCGCCCATTTGAGCACCTCCTCGAAGCTTCGGTTGGTGACAAGGACCGGCATCAGCCGCGCGCTTGCCCAGAGATGGCAGCGAAACAGAGCGCGCAGGAGCGGGCCGTCAGCCATCAAGCACCTGGAGCGGCGAGGATACCTTCAGAGATCAGATCCGCGGCCAGTGCCGCCATGTCCTGATCGAGCGTCCCCTTGTCGACCTCGAACTCCTCGCAAAGCAGGTCGACGATCTGGTCGAGGTTGCGCGCGCCGTCCACCTTGTCGAGAAAGGCTTCGGTCGTGCCGTTGCATGTGTAAAGCTGGCCGCTGCGCGCCAAAAGCACGACTGCGCCATCGCCCACATGCTGCACCGAGGCATCCTCGGCCAGCCGCAGAACGGTTCCAGAGACTATTTCCACCATGCCCCTCCAAGCCACGCTCGTCCCGGAAATCAGATAGCGCGGAGGTGGAGCGCTGTCTATCAGCCGATCATGGGAGCCCAGTGCACGGGACCAACAGCTTTGCTGACGGATTCGCCGAGCCAGTCGCGTTAGAACCTGCTCGGTTGCGTCTTCCCGGCCGCATTCGTCCCAGAAATAGTCATCGATGAAATGTGACAAGCAGCGGGCCTGCCGGCAGCGGACGTTGCATTTCTTCCCCTAAGTAAGGTAAAACCTGTCCGGGTATTGGGGAGATAGCGTATGCGTTACAATTGGGAGCGGGCTCCGACGAGCTTCGAACGTCACAGAAAAGCGCTGGCCACAGCCATTTTGATCGCTGGCGGCATTGGCCTCATGCTTGTGGCCCTGCCGATCTAGAAACAACCTTTCAGACAGAGCGGCTGCCGGCGCCTGGGCGTGACCTCTCAGCGTGGCTGCCCGGTCACCGCGAGGAAGCGGCGATCGCGCCCCTCGAAACCCTGGCTGAAACGCTGCACCAGCACGACGATCATCGCCGGCTTGCCGGCTGGGGTGAGTTCGTAGGATTCCGACAGGCTGTAGGAGGTCGGGCAGTTTCTTGAGCCCGGCACGGTCTTGTCCTCGTGCAGGATCTTGAACGGCTTGCCATCCTGGCCTTGCAGCGTCAGCCGGAAGCCGAGGGCCTTGCCCGCCTTCTCACCCTGAAGTGGCTTTTCCTCTTGAAGTAGCTGGTCGCCTTGCCGCGTCACATCGAAACTCGCCGAACAATCGCTCGTGCTGGCCGCCAGGATTTCGTCGAGCTGGATGGTCGAAATGCCTGTTTCGCCATGGAGCGGCGCCAGCCATTTCTGCGACACCTGCTCGAGGCGAGAAATGTCTTTGTAGGCAACCATTTCGCCCGGAAAGGTGAACTTGTCGGAAGCCGTCTGCTCGGCTGGGGATATGATGGCATATTGGGCGAGAATGGGCGCCGCCTGAGCGGCGGCCTGCGCCCTCGCCTGCTCCAGCGTCAGTGTCGCCTCCTCCGTCTCGTCGACGACGAGGATCGGCTTACCGCCAACGAACTGATCCGTGCGGGTATCGATGATGTCTATCTGCGACCAGCCAGAGTCCGAGGCGCCGGCGTCGAGCGTTCCATATTGCTCGAAGGCGAAATAAGCGCCATCCGGCGAAAAGCCGATGATGTGCCGTGCCGCGGCATCGCCAGCCTGAGCGGTTCCAGCGGAGATCGCGAGCACGACACCCATGACCAATGGGAGCGCAAGGCGCCCGATGATCCGCACAGCAGCAAACATCCCCACTCCAATCTCGAATCGCAATTTCATAGCTGCTTGCCCCCAAGCGCCAGGTCGATATCGGCCGTACAATGGCGTGCATTTGCGGCCAAGGGTAGAGCGCGCTATCTGGAGGGAAGAAAATCATTCCTGGGGAGGTATGGATGGCTTCACGCTATCACGAGGTCTATGAAGGCTGGAAACGCGACCCGGAACGCTTCTGGGCGGACGCAGCCGGCGCCATCGACTGGTATTCG
>NZ_RZTF01000025.1:1841-16936 GCF_004023175.1 Mesorhizobium sp. M7A.F.Ca.MR.362.00.0.0 | reverse complement strand
GTAATTCGCCCTGGGACAAGGTGTTCGACGCCACGGCCGGCGTCTATGGCCGCTGGTTCACCGGCGCCACCTGCAACACCTGCTACAACGCCATCGACCGCCATGTCGCCGACGGGCGCGCCGACCAGATCGCACTGATCCATGACAGCGCGATCACGGGAACGATCAGGAAGTTCACCTATGCCGAGTTGAAGCGCGAGGTGGTTGCACTCACCTCGGTGCTGAAGAACCGTGGTATTCGCAAGGGTGACCGCGTCATCATCTACATGCCGATGGTGGCCGAGGCGGCCATCGCCATGCTGGCCTGTGCCCGCATCGGCGCCGTGCATTCGGTGGTCTTCGGCGGCTTTGCCTCGCATGAGCTTGCCACCCGCATCGACGACGCCAGGCCGAAGCTGATCATTTCGGCATCCTGCGGCCGGGAGCCAGGCCGCGTCGTCGCCTACAAGCCGTTGCTCGACAAGGCGATAGAGATTTCCCGCCACAAGCCGGACGCCTGCCTGATCCTGCAGCGCGACCAATTGCGCTGCGAGCTGAAGGAGCATTTCGACATCGACTACGCCGATGCCGTCGCCCGCGAACGGGCAGCGGGCGCCAATGTCGATTGCGTGCCGGTGCTGGCCACCGATCCGCTCTACATCATCTACACATCGGGCACGACCGGCCAGCCCAAGGGCATCGTGCGCGACAATGGCGGCCATATGGTCGCGCTGAAATGGACGATGGAAAACGAGTTCGGCGTCAAGCCGGGCGAGGTGTTCTGGGCGGCGTCCGATGTCGGCTGGGTGGTCGGCCATTCCTACATCGTCTACGGACCGCTGCTGCATGGCTGCACAAGCATCCTGTTCGAAGGCAAGCCTGTCGGCACGCCCGATGCCGGCACCTACTGGCGGGTGATAGCGGAGCATGGTGTCGTAGCCCTTTTCACCGCACCGACCGCATTCCGCGCCATCAAGGGGCAGGACCCGAAGGGCGAGTTCATTGCGAAATACGACCTCTCGAAGTTCCGCACGCTGTTTCTTGCCGGCGAGCGCGCCGACCCGGAAACCATCAAATGGGCGGAGCAGAAGCTGAATGTGCCTGTGGTCGACCATTGGTGGCAGACCGAGACCGGCTCGCCGATGACGATCAATCCCGCCGGCCTTGGCCTACTGCCGGTGAAATACGGCTCGCCCGGCGTGCCGATGCCCGGCTACGACATCCGCGTGCTCGACGATGCTGGCCATGAGGTGCAGCGGGGCACGCTGGGCAATGTGGTGATCAAACTGCCGCTGCCGGCCGGCTGCCTGCCGACGCTTTGGAATGCCGATCAACGGTTCCGCCAAGCCTATCTCGACGAGTTCCCCGGCTTCTACAAGACGGCGGATGCCGGCATGGTCGACGAGGACGGCTATCTCTACGTCATGGCTCGCACCGATGACATCATCAACGTCGCCGGCCACCGGCTGTCGACCGGCGCCATGGAAGAGGTGCTTTCGGCCCATCCCGATGTCGCCGAATGCGCGGTAATCGGCATTGCCGACGCCATGAAGGGCCAAGTTCCGCTGGGCTTCGTGGTGTTGAATGCGGGTGTGACGCGTGACGTCGGCCTGATCGAGAATGAAGTGGTCGTCCTTGTGCGCGAACGCATCGGCCCGATTGCCGCCTTCAAGACGGTGGTGACGATCAAGCGCCTGCCCAAGACGCGTTCGGGCAAGATCCTGCGCGGCACCATGCAGAAGATCGCCGACAAGGAAGAATGGACCATGCCGGCGACGATCGACGATCCGGTCATTCTCGACGAGATCACTGCCGCCTTGAAGGAACGCGGAATCGGACTTTGAGCCACTGAAGGGTGGGCCGCGGACGACCTTTTCGATCGCCAAGCAATACTTTTATTGTGCGACGCAGCAATGCACCCTAAAGTCGTTCGCGGGGGGACATCGACAAAGGTCGCATGGCTCAGCAGAAGATTACATTTGGTGGCGTAGACATCCTGCGCTTTCTCGCCGCCGTCATGGTCATGGTCTACCACTATGGCTTCTGGGTGTGGGCGTATCCGGACGGTGTTTCGGCGCGCGCGACGGGCGGCGTTCCCCCGCAGCCGGCAATAGGCGCCTGGGTCGAATCCGGCTGGGTCGGCGTCCAGATCTTCTTCGTCATCAGCGGTTTCGTCATCGCCTTCAGCGCCGAAAGGTCGACACCCCTGCAGTTTTTCGAAGCAAGGGTGAAACGGCTGGCGCCGGCGGTCTGGATCTGCGCACCGGTCACGGCGGTGGTGCTGCTGCTTGTCGGGCTCAGTTGGCCGACCGATGCCGTCATCAGGCTCCTACGCACCGGCCTGTTCGTTCCGTACGCGCCATGGGTGGACAGCGTCTACTGGACGCTGGGCATCGAGATCGCCTTCTATGCCATCGTCTGGATCCTGCTCAGCTTTGGCCGCTTCCATCTGATGGAGATTGTGGCCGTCGCCATCGGCTTGGTCAGCACGTTGTTCTGGTGCCTCTACTACCCGCTCGGCTGGGCCGATCTTGCCGAAACACGCACACTCGACCTGCTGCTGGTGCATCACGGCGTTTTCTTCGCCACCGGCGTAATGCTGTGGCTGATGCGCTTCAAGGCGGTGACAGGCGCCCGACTTGCCTTCTGCGCCCTGTTCCTGGCCGGTGGTGTGCTGCAGATCGCCAGTTCGGTCGACGTTCATATCCTGAAGGTCGGGCGGGATATGCCGTTCGCGCCGCCGATCCTCATCTTCCTCATCGGCATCGCGCTGATGGCATGGTCCCTGCGGCTCAACCTCTCCTGGAGCGGCTGGCGCCGGATCGGGCTGATGACCTACCCGCTCTACTTGCTGCACGATGTCGTCGGCGCGGCCCTGCTCGGCATCCTGGTTCGCGCCGGTCTGCCACATCTGTTCTCGATGGCGGTCGTCGGCGCGACGATGATCGCGGCAAGCTGGCTGGTGGCGATCGAGGCCGAACCACGCATCCGGCTGCTGCTCGACCACACCGTTTTCCGTTATCGGCTCAAAGCAGCCTGACGCGATCCGGCAGACCGGGCCGGCTGCCGACATAAAGCATGTCGCGCCTGAGCGGATTCAGGCCCGCTTCAGGCCTTTGTTTCCACAGATCGTTCTCCCAAAACCGAGCTCATTTCTGAGCGACATGCATTTGCGGTCCCGACCCGGCGCGGCTGCATTTTCCACGATTGCGGAATTCTCCGTTTCGGGCATGATAACAGGCACTTATGCCTTCCGTATGAGAGCTTGCCTCGAGACGCCCCGCACGTGTCCCTGTTCCAGCGAAAACCCCGCATCGTCGCGCGTCCGCGCCTCGATATCGACATGCAGGACGCCGTCGTCTATGCGATCGGTGACGTGCATGGCTGCTACAAGGAACTCCGTGCCCTGGAGCAGAAGATCCTGCTCGATTCGCTGCGCTTCCAGAGCCGCAAGATCATCGTCATGCTTGGCGACTACATCGACCGGGGGCTTCAGTCGGCGCGGGTGCTGGATCACCTCCTGGCGCCGCCGCCGAAAGGGTTTCAGCGCATTTGTCTTGCCGGCAACCACGAAGTGGCGATGCTGAACTATCTCGACGGAAATCTGTCCCGCGAGCCCTGGCTGGCGACGGGCGGCCTGCAAACCCTGTTTTCCTATGGCATCGATCCGGCGCGCCTCGCCCGCCTCTACGGGAGCAGCGCGCAGATCGACCGACGCATAAGGGAGATCATTCCAGACGATCACGTCAGCTTCCTGCGCGGGCTGCCGATCATGGTCCGTTCGCGGAAGTTCGTGTTCGTCCACGCCGGCATCAGGCCCGGCGTCGACCTTGCGGCGCAAACCGACCACGACCTGACCAACATCCGTTCGGACTTCTTCGAGGCAACGCACCTGCTCGACCGCTGGGTGGTGCACGGGCATACTCCGGTGGACGTCCCGAAGCTCGAAGGGCGCCGGCTCGGCATCGACACAGCCGCCTTCCAGAGCGGACGCCTGACCGCCGTCAGGATCGCCGACAAGCAAGGCAGGCTGATCTTCTCTTGACGCGCATCGATATTCAGGTGTGCTGACCTGAAGATCGATACACTTCAGAGAGGGTCCACTCGCGCAACGGTCGACGTCACACCGGCGCCTTGCCGCGCACTTCCGACTTTTCCAGATAGTAGCTCGAATATTTATCAAAGAATTTTTCCGAGCCGCCGAACGATCCGTATTTGGCCAGTTTCTTCAAATCGACCTTGTTCAGCACCGCGCCGACGATCTTGTTGGCGACATAGGGTTCGGATTCCAGCATCGACCTGACCATCGCGCGCGGGGTGCGCCCCCACTCGGTGACCAGGACAAAACCGTCGACCAACGGCGCGAAGGCCTTGGCGTCGACCACCGGTCCGAGCGGCGGCAGATCGACGACGATGTATTCGAACGTCTCCTTGGCGTTCTCGATGAAGCGTCGCATGCCGGCCGAGGAGAGAAGTTCGCTGGTATGCGAGAAGTGACCGCGCAGCACCGCCGGGATGATCGCCAGCTTCGTCTGCCTGTCGATCTTGCCGACGGACTGCCAGGTCTGGCCACTGACCACCGCTTCCATCAAGCCCTGCTCGGTTTCCATGCCAAGGCCCCGGCTGAGGCCGGGATTGCGCAAGTCGCCGTCGATCAGCAGCGTCTTGGAGCCATTGGCGGCGAGCAAGCCGGCGAGATTTGCCGCGACCGTCGACTTGCCTTCGCCGGGAAGCACCGAGATGACGCCGATGACGCGGCTGCCTTGCCCTTCCATCACGACGTCGAAGGCGATCTTGGCGCTGCGCAGCGTTTCGGAGAACATCGAGGCTGGAGAATCGATGCTGACCCGCATGCGCGCCCGCCTTTCGGCCGCCGACAGCGATTGGGTGGTCTTGGCGTCTACCTGGGTCTCGCCCGGCTTTTCGTCCTTGCCGAGCTTGCCGCCGATCGTCGGGAGATAGCCGAGGAATTTCAGGTTGACGCGGTCGCGCACGTCCTCGCCGGTCCTGAAGAAGCGTTCGTTGAACTCGTTCAGCCCACCAAAGCCGGCGCCCATCAGCAGGCCAAGCACCAGCGAAAGTCCGAGCACGACGATGGTGCGCGGGCTCGAGGCCGCCATCGGCATCGACGCGTCGGAGATGATGCGGATCTTGCCGACAGGGAAGGATTGCTGTTGCGCAGCTTCCTCATAGCGGCCGAGGAATGTCTGATAGAGCGTGGTGAGCGCCGTCGCCTGCTGATCGAGTTCACGCAGCTTGACTTGCGTCTGGTTGTCGACGGAACTCTTGCCCTGTGCGGCCGCGACGTTGGCCCGGAGCGCGGTCTCGCGTGCCTGCGCCACCTCATATTCGTTGCGATAGCTTTCGGTCAGCTGCTTCAGCTCGCCGAAAATCTGCGTCGATATGTCGGCCTTCTCCTTGGAGAGAGCCACCGCCTGCGGGTGCTCGGGGCCGAAATTCGCCTCGACGTCCTGCAGACGCTTGGCCACCGTGAGGTAGCGGGTCTTGAGCGCCGATATGACCGAGCTGCTCGGCTGGTCGCTCGATATGGCGGCATCCTTGAAGGCGTTTTCGGAGCCGCTGTCGACAATGGCTTTGTACTGCTGGTAGCGGGCGCTGGCGCGCGCGGTGTCGGCCTGCGCCACGATAAGCTGGGCGTTGAGGTCGGAAAGCTGCTTGTCGCTCATCAGCTGGCCATCGCTGTTGGCGGCCAGCCCGTGTTCGGCCCTGAATTTCTCAACCGCGAGCGAAGCTGCCTGCGAGCTCTGGCGCAGCTCCGTCAACCGGCCCTGCAGCCAGACCGCAGCCCGCTCGGTGGCATCGAAGCTGGCATCGAGCTGATCGGCGAGATAGGCATCGGCGTAGGCCTTGGTGATGGCGTTTGCCAAGGCCGGGTCCGTCGCCTGATAGCCGAGCGCGATGACGTAGCTTCGCCCGATGCGCGTTGCCCGCACCTCGCTCTGCAGCTTGAGGATCGCGTAGTCGCGGCGCGACGTGGCGATCAGCGCATCGCGGGCGGCCGGGTCGAGCTTGCTGAAGTCAGTGCCACCCGGCATGGAAGAGCTGGGGCGGACATACTGGATCAGGCCGCGGATGAGGCCTATGCCTTGGGCAAGCGCCGACTGGGGCGGATTCATGAATGTGTCGTTCTGGTCGAGCTTCAGCTTGTCGACGACCACGGCGGCAAGCCGCGTCGAGGTCAGGATCTCGATCTGGCTCAGGATCGCCGAATCGGTCTGCATGGTTGTCGACGTCGCCGAAATGTCGTCGACGATTTTGTTCAAGCCCTCATCGATCAGCACGCTGGCGACCGACTGATATTTAGGCGGCGTCGTCTGCAAATAGAGCAAGCCCAGGAAGAGACCGATGACGGCACACACGGCAACCACCTTGGCCTGCCGTGCGGCCATGCCAAGCAGCCGCTCGATATCGATGAAGTCTTCGCCGTCTCCTGCGTCCGAATTCGGCAATGGCATCCTCTTGTCGAGAGGAAAGTTGGCATAATTCATCTTCGGTCCAATTCTAGAGCCGGTCCATCGCAATGGGCTCTATCTCACTGTTTCAACATGATCTTTTCCGGAAACCGGGACCCACTTTCCGGGATCATGCCTTGGCTTGCAGGCGCCTCGAAGATCGGGAGCATCGCCAGAAGCGAAGCAAGCGTCGTGCCAGACGGCGAGAACCTGCCGGCCCCTCTTCGCCGGCCATCTGACCATGCTCCCGAAAGATGGGCATTATGCGGCTTCTTCCTGGCGTTCATGCGACCGGACGAACTCCTGAAGCATCTCGAAAACCGGACCCTTCATGTCGTCGCGCGCCAGCGCGAAGGCGATGTTGGCCTGGATGAACCCTTCCTTGGAACCGCAGTCGAACATGCGACCCTTAAAAGGCTGGGCGAAGAACGACTGATCCTTCGACAGACGAACCATGGCGTCCGTCAATTGAATCTCGTTGCCGGCGCCGCGCTGCTGATTGCCCAGAAGCGCGAAAATCTCGGGCTGCAGGATGTAGCGGCCATTGATGTAGAAATTCGACGGCGCATTGGCCGGCGCCGGCTTCTCGACCATGGCCGTCACCTCGAAACCGCCACCGATCTCGGCGCCACGGCCAACGATGCCGTATTTGTTGGTCTCGCTCGGTTCGCAACGCTCGACGGCGATCACGTTGCCGCCCGTGCGCTCATAAAGCTCGACGGTTTCGGCGAGGCATCCGCGCCCGCCGAAGGACACCATGTCCGGCAGCAGCAAGGCGAAGGGCTCGTTGCCGATAACCTCGCGCGCGCACCAGACGGCATGGCCGAGGCCTTGCGGCGATTGCTGGCGGATGAAGCTGGTGGCACCGGCCACAGGCAGCATGCTTTCGAGCGCCTCCAACTGGGTCTTCTTGCCGGTCTGCTCCAGGGTGCCGATCAATTCCGGATGCAGGTCGAAATAGTCCTCGATCACCGCCTTGTTGCGGCCGGTCACGAAGACGATGTGCTCGATGCCCGCCTCGAAGGCCTCGTCCACCGCATATTGCACGACAGGCCTGTCGACCACGGGAAGCATTTCCTTTGGCATCGACTTGGTCGCCGGCAGGAATCTTGTTCCAAGCCCCGCCACCGGTATCACGGCCTTCCTGATTTTCTTCATCGCAAATTCCTTCTGAGGAGATCGACTTCAGTCCATTCACAGGCCACGAAAAATCCCTCCATGTGCCTGCATCTTCACCTCCCCGCCCCAACGGCAAATTGTGCCGCCATTCTTCGCAACCGCACGGCGATCGGCATGCCCATATGCCTGACCGCCGCCGGGTCGCTGAGCGCTGTCCGGATCGCCTTGAGCGGGGACCGCGCCTTGATGTGCTGTACCAGTGACAGAAACGATGCCGCCTTGCGCAGGCTGCGGCCGCGCCGTGCAAACGCGGCCTGCGCGGCCTCATCCATCCGATGGGTTTGAGCGAACACGGCATCCGCCCTGCGCATCGCTTCGACGTGGTGAAGCTCGAGCACGCGCGAGATGGAGCCGCTGCGGATATGATAGGCATAGCCGATATCGGGCTCGACGACGCATTTTCCGCCCTTGGCCAGGGCGCCGGCAAACAGGATGTAGTCTTCGCCGATCCTCAGCTTTTCGTCATAGCGAAGCCGGTGTTCGTTCAGGAACTCGCGCTGGAAGATCGGCTTGAGATAGCCGAGGTTGAACTTGGATTCGAAGACGACGTTGCCGGCGATGTAGGTGGCCAGCGAAATCTCGCGCAAGCCTTCCAGATATTGCCGCGGAAACATCGCGTCCTCGATGACGCCGTCCTCGCGAACGACCTGCAGATTGTCGACGGCGATCTGGGCATCCGCGCTTTCGGCACGAGCGATCATGGCCGCGAGCCGGCCGGGAAAGACCGCGTCGTCGGAATCGAGAACCGCGATCCATCTGCCGCGGGCGGCGTCGAGGCCGGCATTCCTGGCGCCGCCGGGGCCGCGGTTGCTGGCCAGGGCGACGACACGGACGATATCCCCGGGGTAGGCCCGCGCCACGTCGAGCGTCGCATCGCGCGACTTGTCGTCGACGACGATGATTTCGACGCTGACACCCTTCTGGGCGATGGCGCTGGCAATCGCCCGATCAAGGGTCGCCTCGGCGTTGTAGGCGGCAATAACGAAGGAAACATCCGGGACAGAGCTGACGTCAGGCTGCACGCTTGCCTCCCTCCTGTGGCGACGGCTGGCCATAGAGGCGAATTTCGCGGATGCCGACGAGGCCGCTGACGACACCAACATGCATAATGCCGCGCAGCACGCTGCGGTTCCTGCGGACTGGACTGACGACGACCGGAAGTGCCGAGGCGAAGCAATAGATGGCCTTTGCCGAGGCCAGGCCGACCTGCTTGACCAGGCCTATGCCGCTGGCGCTGCTGCCCAGGAGATGGCCATGCGTCTGGCCGACGCGAAAGCGGCGGCGGCCGAGCCATTCGAATGCCGCCCTTGAGCGCGGCACCACTTCGTCGACCCACGCCTCGGGCGCGAAGGCGATGCGGCCGCCGGCCTTGTGCATCTGGTCGAAGAATTCGGTGTCCTCGCCGCCGGTCTGGCCACGCGCCAGGCTGAAGCGGCGGCCGCGCAGGCTGTCCGAGCCCATCCGCAGCAGAACATTGCAGGTGTAGCCGGTGCGGATCTCGCCGCGCACCCAGACGGGCAAGGTCGAATGGAAATCGCCGCGCCGCATCCAATCCGGCGCATCCGGGCGATAGCGCGCCCTGACCGGGCCGAGCACGACGGCGACACCGCTTTGCTGCGCCATCGCGACCAATTCGGCGAGCCATTGAGGCGTGGCCGTCTCGTCGTCATCAATGAAGGCGACGAAATCCGCTGTGCTCGCATCGAGGCAGGCATTGCGGGCGATCGAGATGTTGCGCGCCGGGGCATGCCGATAGTGGATCGGCACCGTCAATTCCCGCGACAGCGCAGCCACCAGGTCACGGGCCGTCGGGGTGTCGTCATTGTCGGCGACGATAATGCGGATATCGAATCCCGCCGGCATCTCCATCGCGTCGAGCGAGCGCAGCGTGTCAGCCAGCTCCGGCCGGCGGAACGTGCAGACGCCGATGTCGATGCTGCGGTTCTTTGCCGACACCGCCATCAGGCCACTCCGCGTCGCGAGCCGAGGCCGAGAAGCTGCAGCCAGAAGCCAACCGACCAGCCAAGATGCATGACCATGGCCGAGACACCGGCCAGCGCAACGTCAGCCTTGCGCTGGCGGATAGCCGTCACCAGTCCGTAGCCCAGGCACACTGACACCCACAGCAACAAAGGCACTGCCGCAATCCAATGCACGAAGGAGAAGGCCGCAAGAAGAACCACCGGGAAGACCGCCAGCGGCACCATCTGCCGGATCTTTGGGATGACGCGGTGCTTCAGCACATTCTTGGCACGCCCGCGACCGTAGCCGAGATACTGGAAATAGAGGCCTGAGAGCGAGGCGCGCGGATAGTAGACCATCTGCGTCTTGCCACTCATCCAGATCTTGTAGCCCGCCTTGCGCAGGCGATAATCGAGCTCGGCGTCCTCGTTATGGCTGAACGCTTCGTCGTAGCCGCCGACGGCGCCGAATGCCGATATCCGCATCAGTGCATGATGGCCGTGATCGATCCACTGTCCCTGCGAAAGATGCCGATGCTTCGAGCCGCCGGTGCCGAGCTTGGAGTTCTGCGCCGCGGCGGCCGCCTTCTGCACGGCACCGCTGCCGCTGGTCAGCATCGAAACGACAACCGAATCCGCGCCCGTGGCCAAGGCTTCCTCGACCAGCCGGTCGCAATAATCGTCGGGATAACCGCCATGCGCATCGATGCGGATGAGATAGTCGGCACCATCGCCGAAGGTACCGACGGCGAGATTGATCGCCGCGCTCTGGATGCGCCGCTTGTTGTGGAGCAGGATAACCCGCGGGTCCTTGGCAATCACATCCTCGACGATGGAAAGCGTGCCGTCGGTGCTGCCGCCGTCGGCGACTATGATCCGGGCGCCAAGCCGGGCGGCCGCGGGCCGCAATTGATCGAGCAGCGCACCGATATGGGCGGCTTCATTCAGGCACGGAATGACGATCAGGCTGGATGAGGGTTTGTCCGTCTGCGTCATCAACCTCTGTCCATCTTGCCTCTGTCCATCCTTGGCCATCCTATGCCAATGCCTCGGCGGCAAAGGAGCCGGGCACGGCCGTCAGGCTGCGCAGCCGCTCGACAAGCGCCCGGCAATCGCTGCGATCGTAGCTCCAGGTCCTCGGATTGCGGGCCAGAACGCGCTCCTTCAGCCTGGCGAAGCGATGCTCTTCCATCTTGCCGAGCACGGCTTCGAGCGCTTCGGGCGACGCCTGCGGCAACAGCACGCCGATATCCTGCTGTTTGAGGAACCGCCCGGTCTCGGTGTTGCCCATCGAGATCGGCACCGCTCCGAAACGGCAGCCTTCATAGAGCCGGTTGGGCAGAAGCCATTCGGAGTTCTGCCCCGCCTCGAAGAAATCGATCGCCCACGAAAAATGGACATCGTTGTAGATCGCCGCCATGTCTTCCGGATTGCGGTAGGGCCCGAGAAACGACAGCCACGGCTCGGCTTCAACAAAGCCGTGAAAGTCAGGGAATTCCGACAAAGCCGGACGTCCGCGCAGCACGATCTCGAAGCGGCCCTCCATGCGGCGGGAGAAATCGGCCAGCAGCTCGAGTGAGCGTCGGCAGCGCAGCGCACCGAACCAGCCGATCCGCCATGGCGGACCGACCGGGCTCTCTTCAGTCTCCGGAGCGCCGGCCAAGATCGTCGCGGCCTCGAAATATTTGTTTTCGACCAGCTCGATGGGTGCCGCAACCTGGCCGAACGGCTTGAAATAATTGGCGATAAAGGCAGGAGAACTGGTCACCAGCAGCTTCACATCCCTGGCCAGAAAGCGCTCGGTGGCGCGCAGCGCCTTGCCCAGGATATCGTTGCGCAGCACAAGCCGATGAATGTCGAGGCACTCGTATACGATCGGAACCGATGCACCGAAGGCTGACCTGGCGCGGCGGGCAAGCGCCAGCATTTCCAGGTTGCGCGCGATGATGAGATCCGGTTTTGGCATACCACCAAGCTTCGAGCCTATCGAAACGGCTGCTTTGGCGACGGCCGCGAGGCGTTGGCCGAATCGCCCGTCACGCGTCGCGCCGAGGTCGATCGGCCGCAGTCCCTCGATATCCGCAATCGGATTCGCGGTGCGACGGAAGCCGGCCAAAGTGACCTGGGCCCCACCTGCCCTGAGCATCGTGATCCGCCGGCGCACCGCCGGGTCGGAAACGTCGTGCACAAGGTACAAGACATGCAGCATAAAAACTCGACCGCTGTTGGCCCACCCGAGGGAATGCTAGTACAGGTCTTGCTGCATCGCAACATTTTTGGTGCGGCGGTCCACGTTTTCTGTTGCACTGCAAAATTATTGCCGTAGTTTGTGGTCGGCGGCGGTCGTGGATTTTCGGGCTCGGAAATCAACGTAAAAAATCAGGAATCCTGAATTTGGAAGCCAATGCATTCGATCCGCCAGAAGGCTCCTTGCGCAAATCGGTTGGGCGCGGCGCGGTTGTCACGGCCATGGCGCAAACGGTGCGGGTCGCGACACAGATCCTGTCCGTCATCGTCTTGTCGCGGTTGTTGTCGCCACAGGATTTCGGTGTCGTGGCGATGTGCGCGCCGGTGCTTGCCTTTATCGCCCTGTTCCAGGATTTCGGCCTGACCCAGGCGACGATCCAGAAGTCGGGCATCCGGCATGAGGAGGTGAACTACCTCTTCTGGATCAATGTCGCGGTCAGCGCGATCCTGGCTTGCGTGCTTGCGGGTGCGGCGCCGCTGGTTGCCGCCTTCTACGGCGAGCCGCGCGTGACGGGCCTGGTGGCTGCGTTCGGGCTGCAGATCATGGCCTATGGGCTGGGCGCCCAGCATCTGGCGCTCTTGACGCGCCGCATGCAGTTCGGCCGGCTGGCCGTCATCGACGTCGCCAGTGCCATTGCCGGGCTTGCGGTGTCGATCGCCTGGACCTTTATCGATCGCTCCTATTGGGCCCTGTTTGCCGGCACGCTGACCGGTGCCGTGCTGCCGACGCTCTGCTATTGGGCGAGCTCGCGCTGGCGTCCGGGCCTGCCGCGCAAGGTCGCCGGCATCGGCGAGCTGATCAATTTCGGCGCCGGCATCACCGGCTTCAACTTCGCCAATTTCTTTGCCCGCAACCTCGACAATGTGCTGATCGGCAAATATTGGGGCGAGGCGCAACTCGGCCTCTATGACCGCGCCTACAAGCTGCTTCTGTTTCCGCTGAGCCAGATCACCAACCCGCTGTCGAAGGTGATGGTTCCGGCGCTTTCGAGGCTGAAGGATGAGCCGGATCGCTACCGCAGCGCCTACCTGCGCGTCATGCCGCTGATCCTGCTGGTGGCGCTTCCCGGCGTCGCCTTCGCCACGGCGATGTCGGATGTGCTGATCCCCTTCGTGCTCGGCGAGCAATGGCGCGCAAGCGCCTCGATTTTCCTGGCGCTCGGCTTTGCCGGGCTGCTGCAGCCGCTCAACAATCCGGCGGGGTGGCTTTTCGTCAGCCAGGGCCGCTCCGGCGATTTCATGCGCTGGGGCATCATAACGGCCGTGACGTCGGTGCTGGCCTTCATGCTCGGCCTGCCCTATGGCGCGCTGGGCGTGGCGATCGCCTATGCGATCAGCGAATATCTGCGGACGCCGTTCCTGTGGCTCTATGTCGGCAAGAGCGGGCCGCTTCAGGCGCACCATGTACTTCGCGCGGCAACGCCGTTCGTGCTTGGCGCCCATCTGGCACTGGCCGGCATCTGGTTCATCAAGCCAGCGCTGCCGCAGCAGCATGTCGTCGCCCTGGCCAGCGGCGCCGTGCTCGCCTACCTCATCACCATCGTCATCGCACTGGCATTCGCCTCCGGCCGCGAAGCCTTGCGCGAGGCCCTCAAGATGCTGCCGGCAAGGCTGCCTGCGGCGGCGGCGCGCGAAGCGCAATAATTTGGGCGTCTTCGACTGCTACGGACATCTCCTCCAGGACCAGGTCTGAACCATGCACTACCGATCGATCTCCGATATGAACGACGCCATTGTCAGGGGCCTGCACCGGCTGCCGCGCGACATCGACCTGGTGGTCGGTGTGCCGAGAAGCGGCGTTTTGGCAGCGACGCTGGTCAGCCTTGCCGCGAACATCCCGATGACCGATCTCGACAGCTTCCTGGAAGGGCGTATCTATACGTCTGGCGTCACCAAGCGCCGTGCCGCTCTCGACCGCAAGGTTTCCGAGATGCGCAAGGTGCTGGTGATCGACGACAGCGTCGCCGGCGGCAACGCCATGCGTGACGCACGCGCCCGCATCCAGGCTGCGGGCATCAAGGCGGAGTTCACCTTTGCCGCCGTGTTCGGCCTTGAGCCCCAGCACCAGGAAACCGACCTCGTCTTCGAAGTCGTGCCGCATCCGCGCATGTTCCAGTGGAACTTCATGCATCACAAATTCCTGGCGCAATGCTGCGTCGACATTGACGGCGTGCTGTGCCTCGATCCGACAGAGGCGGAAAACGACGACGGCCCGGCCTATGAAAAATTCCTCAGCGAAGCGCGGCCGCTCCA
Source organism: Mesorhizobium sp. M7A.F.Ca.MR.362.00.0.0 (assembly GCF_004023175.1). Taxonomy (NCBI): domain Bacteria; kingdom Pseudomonadati; phylum Pseudomonadota; class Alphaproteobacteria; order Hyphomicrobiales; family Phyllobacteriaceae; genus Mesorhizobium; species Mesorhizobium sp. M7A.F.Ca.MR.362.00.0.0. The sequence goes on along the minus strand of NZ_RZTF01000025.1, from coordinate 2,844 downwards.
TGTCGCGACCCACAGGATCGGCTGGCTGGTCACCAGCCGGCTGGAGAAATACCGCGCGCTCACCGAGGCATGGCTCGCCAAGCATGAGATCAAATACGACCAGTTGATCATGCTCGACCTGCCGAGCAAGGCGGAACGGCAACGGCTCGGCGCGCATGGCAGTTTCAAGGCGGATTTCTACCGCAAGTCCGATGCCATCCTGTTCATCGAGAGCGAGCACGAACAGGCGCTGAGGATCACCGAACTGTCAGGCAAGCCGGTGCTGTGCGTCGAAACGCATATGGTCAGCTTTCCCAACACGCTGTCGCTGCCGGCACTTGGTCAGGCGGCCAGGAACCTGCCGGCAAGGCTGCGGCAGATCAAGTCGCAAGAGGGCCGCAAAAGCGCCGCCAAGACCATTGCCCGCGCGCTGCTTGGCGCCCGCGGCTACGAGACGCTGAAAAGCCGGGTCAAGCGCCCGGCCTGACCTGCTCAGGCGGCGCCGTCAGGCCGCCTGTCGCGCGCGCTGCTGCATGGCCCTGTCCAGTATCGAGAAGAAGGTGATGAACTGGCGATCGGGATCGAGTTCCGGGCGCTCGGCGAAGCTGCGGGCGAGGCTGGAAAGCCGGTCATATTCCTGGTCGTCGTTCCACAGCCGCCTGACGGCCGCGACCCAGTCGGCCAGCGGTGCATCATAATCGAGCACCACGCCACCGGAGCCGATCGCTTCGGGCAGACCGCCGCGCCGCGAGCCGACAACGGGGATTCCGCTGCAATGGGCCTCCGACGCGACGCGGCCCCAGGCCTCTTCCCACTTGCTGGGAGCAAGCAGGATCTTCGTGCGGCCATAGACCGTCTTCATGTCGCTGGTGCGGCTCTCCAGGACGACATTGCCCAAGGGAGCGATCGTCTGTTCGATCCGCGCCCGGTGATCGTCGTCGAGCTTCCAGCTTTCGACGAACAGGAATGGAATTTCGCGGCAGGCGCCGGCAATCCGCACCGCGAGCTCGAACCCCTTTTCCTC
>NZ_RZTF01000025.1:0-1832 GCF_004023175.1 Mesorhizobium sp. M7A.F.Ca.MR.362.00.0.0 | reverse complement strand
TCCTCATAAGGGTTGATCAGCGTGACGAACTGGCCCGTCGTCGGCGTCGAGTAGTGCGCCGGGTTGATGGTTGGCGGGATCACCACCGCCTCGATGCCGAACTCCTGTCTGTAAGTACGTGCGGTGAAGTCAGAATTGGCGATGTAAAGCGCGGAATGCAATTCGCGCAGATCGCCGCCCAGTTCATGGAACTCGACATTGCGGAGATAGACGACCAGAGGCACGCCCTCCGCCTGCAGCGCCTTGCCGATCGGAACCGATTTGTGACACTGGACCACGGCGACATCGGGCTTCAGCCTGTCGACGGCATAGCCCGCTGCTTCCCAGGGAAACCAGGCCCGCACCACCGGATAGCCGGGATAGCTGTCGACAACCGCCGGCTGCCGCAGCAGCTTCATCTTGGCGCGCGCCTTGAAGCCGAAGACACCATCACCGAACAGGGCGGCGAGCACAGCGGCTTCATGACCGTGCTCGATCAGCTGTTCGGCCAGATGATGCGTGCTCGACTGAACGCCGCCGCTGAACTCGGGCGGGTAGCCGTTGCCGCCTGCAAAGAGAACTTTCATGATCGGGCTCCTTGTCGCATCTCGTATTCCTTGCTCGGAGACAACAGGCAAAGTCCGCCGCCTCGCTTTCGACGTCAGGCAAGTTTCGGCGGCTCCAGATTGGCGAAGGGATTGGTACACGATTGCCAGCCGGTAAATCGGATCGGGTCGTTGGGCGAACTGCGCCAGGCATAGTCCGTCAGCATATGGAATTCGGCGACCACCCAGCGGTCGAAATGCACTAGATCTTCCCGCTTTCGCTCGGGCAGCAGGCGGCGTGCTGCGCCCAATTTGAGTTCCTCCACCAGCGTGACGGCGTCGCTTAGTTTTTCGCTTGGAAAGTTCCACGGATTCCTGTTGCGGAACGCAAGCACGAACTGCTGCAGATGCTCGATGCGGATGTTCAACTTGCCAAGGTATTTTTCCAGCGTGACGCGCACCAGATCCTCATCCGAGAACGAGGAAACGGCGGCGTAGGCGACCCCTGTCGAAACCACTCCGCCAGCCATGACGGCCAGGGCCGAGCGTCTGGAAATCTCGATCATGCGATACCTCCTTTCACGCGATCCGGCTCGCCGCCCGCAAGGACAGCGCTGCCGCGGTCAGGCTCGGGTTGGCGCAGGAGCAGCTCGGATAGGTGCTTGTGCCGACGACGACCAGATTTCTGAGCTGGTGGTGGATCATGCCGCTGTCGATGACCGAATCGGCTGGGCCCGTACCCATCCTCAGCGTGCCCTGGACGTGCGATTCGCTCGGCCGAATGCCGCGGTCGAAGAGCTTTTCGATCGGCAGCGGCGCCAGAAGGCCAGGCAATTTCTCCAGAGCGCGCGCCATGCCCTTCACCGCATAGTCCGATGGCGCCTTGAAGCTGACGAAGGCATTCTCATCCTCGTCAAGCGTGACGAAGTTCTCGGGATCGAGCAAGTCCTCGGTGACCACGACAAGCGGCAGCGCCTGGCGTAGCCGCCCTTTTTCGGCACGCAGTCCGTGCTGCCAGCGGTTCTCGAAATAGACCAGTGCCGCCGCATGCTCCGATCGGTGAGGACCATCATAGAGGCCGAAATTCAGGCCGGTGGTGATGGTGCTGCCGTCGAAATTGTCGACGCCGTCCAGATAGACCTCGAAATTCCAGCCGTAGGATTCATGCAGGCCGCTGCCGACGAATTCGCCGCCCAGGCCGGATCGCAGCATGATCGCCGCGCTCTGGATGGCATTGGCGCCGAGAATGAAGAGATCGCCGCTGACCTGGTATTCCTTGCCGTCATGGCTGAACGTGACCGAACGGAC
>NZ_RZTF01000259.1:6775-9344 GCF_004023175.1 Mesorhizobium sp. M7A.F.Ca.MR.362.00.0.0 | reverse complement strand
GATCAGGCTGAACGGGTCGAACAGCATGCCGACCGAGACGAAGAACAACACGGAAAAGGCATCGCGCAGCGGCAAGGATTCTTCGGCGGCACGGTGACTGAGTTCGGATTCGCTCATGATCATGCCGGCGAAGAATGCGCCCAGCGCCAGTGAGACCCCAAACAGTTTGGCCGCGCCAAAGGCGACGCCGAGCGCTATGGCAAGCACCGCCAGCCGGAAGAGCTCGCGCGAGCCGGTGTGGGCGACATAGTGCAGGATCCAGGGGATGACCCGGCGGCCGACCACCAGCATGACGACGACGAAGGCGGCGACCTTGGCCAGCGTGATGCCGACGACGCCCCAGATGCCGTAGCTGGCCGGCAGCGACAGCAGCCCGCTTGCATGGGCGTCGGTCTGCTCCTGGCCGCCGAGCACGCCGGCCAGCGCCGGCAGCAGCACCAGCGCCAGCACCATGGCCAGATCCTCGACGATCAGCCAGCCGACAGCGATGCGGCCGCGCTCGGTCTCAATCATCCGCCGCTCTTGCAGAGCGCGCAGCAGCACGACCGTCGAGGCGACCGATAGTGCCAGGCCGAACACCAGTCCCGCGCCCATCGACCAGCCGAGCATCCACGACAACCCGGCACCGAGTGCGGTGGCAAAGCCGATCTGGACGACGGCGCCCGGCACGGCTATGGCGCGCACCGACAGAAGATCCTTCAACGAGAAGTGCAATCCGACGCCGAACATCAGGAGGATGACCCCGATTTCGGCCAGTTCGTTGGCAAGGCCGGCATCGGCGACGAAGCCAGGCGTGTTCGGCCCGACCAGCACGCCGGCTACGAGATAACCGACCAGCGGCGGGATACGGAAGCGGTTGGCGAGAGCCCCGAAGATGAAAGCCAGCCCCAGACCGGCGACGATGGTGGCGATAAGGGGCGTGTCATGCGGCATTGTCTATGGAGCGCCTTTCAAAAAACAGCGATGTTGGATGAGCGCCGCCCAAAGCCGCCGCCTGTTTTGCAATATGGTGGATGGTATGTCGGCGATGCAACCCGCGAATCCGTGAAATCGACGGCGCCGCCGCAAAAATTTGACCGGCAGCTGAGAAGCTGCCGGCCGGATCGGAATTTGTGCGGTGCTATTCGTCTCGATCCGTCAGGGCCGATCGACAATGATCAGCCTGCCCGCAGCAGGGCCTCGATTTCCGGTATGGCATGGTTGGTCAATGTCTTGGGAATTTCGGCGGTCACCTTGTCCTCGACCTCCTTGTGCAGCTTTTTGCGCATTGTCCCAAGCACCACTGGCGGTGCGACGAGCACGATCTCGTTGAATTCGCCGTCATGCGCGAGCTTGTAGAGCCGGGCGGCGATTTCATCGGCGAAACGCTCCTTGCCGATGCGGTGCCAGTCCGTATCCTCGACTGCGCTGCGATGGACGGAGGGACCATCATTGTATCGGCCCGGGCTGTCGCTGCCTTGCTCGCGGGTGGGCGGGTTGTCCTGCTGTATTTCCTGCACCACCTCGAGATTCGGATATTTGTTGTCGCCGGCGTTCCTGAGGAAAAGCGCCTTCTCGCCATCGGCCACCATGACCCAGATACCGTGCTTGAGTATGATTGTGTTCATGATGACAGGCTCCTTTTCAGCCGCGTGGTGGCCTTTCGTGGCGTTCCGCAGCCGGGGTTTCGATCCGATATGACAGGCCTTTTGAGAACGCGCCCCGAGCCACTAATGTTCCAGGCGGCAGCCGTGTCGGCGTTGAACATTCTGGCTGTCCAGAGTTCGCGGCTTTAATCTACTAATTTGGTAGAATTTAGAAAAAACAGTTTTGCGGCTTTTCTTCCCGGGCGCTAAAAGACCCGGAAAACAAGGCCTGCGACAGCAGCTTGAATCCGCTCCATCCGTAAACGAGAAATATTTTTCTCTTGGCTGGGATGCTTTCAGAAAAGCAATTGCATCCCGACAAGGGATGCGCGAGTGCGTTCCTTCTGGTTTCTCGCGCCCGCGCGTAGAACTGCAAGCTCATTCAGGATTCCGCTCGCGTCCATGTCGCACACTGCTCCCAAGCTCAGCGCCTTCCCCGTGTTCATGCGGGTCGAGGGCGAAGCCGTGGCCATCGTTGGCGGCGGCGAAGAGGCACTGGCCAAGGCGCGGCTGATCGGACAGTCGAGCGCGGTCCTGCGGATCATCGCGGGACACGCCGAGCCCGACCTGCTCGCCTTCATCGCCCAGGCCGGCGCGAGCCATTTTGCCGCCGCTTACGACGCATCGCAGCTCGAAGGCGCGATCATGGTGTTTGCCGCCAGCGGCGACGAGGAACTCGACCGTCGGGTGGCTGCGGATGCGCGCCGCCTAGGCATTCCGGTCAATGCCGTCGATCGGCCTGAGCTTTGCGATTTCTTCACCCCGGCGCTGGTCAACCGCGCGCCGGTCGCCATCGCCATCGGCACCGAAGGTGCAGGCCCGGTGCTTGCCCAGATGTTGCGCGGCCGCATCGACCGCATGCTGTCGCAGTCGCTCGGGCCGCTGGCAATTCTTGCGGCGTCGTTTCGCGGGGCTGCCGAGAAGCTGCTGCCGAAAGGCAATGC
>NZ_RZTF01000259.1:0-6765 GCF_004023175.1 Mesorhizobium sp. M7A.F.Ca.MR.362.00.0.0 | reverse complement strand
CGGTCACATCGCGCTGGTTGGCGCCGGTCCGGGCGCCGAGGATCTTTTGACCTTGCGGGCCCATCGTCTGCTGATGGAAGCCGATGTCATCGTCCATGACGCGCTGGTGCCCGAGGCGGTCGTTGCCATGGGTCGCCGCGATGCCGAGCGCCTGCCGGTCGGAAAGCGTAAGGGCTGCCACACCAAGAGCCAGGCTGAGATCAATGCGCTGCTGGTCGAGCTTGGCCGTGAAGGCAAGCGTGTCGTGCGGCTGAAGTCAGGCGATCCGCTGGTGTTCGGCCGGGCCGGCGAAGAGATGGCGGCACTTCGTGATGCCGGCATCGCCTATGAGGTGGTTCCGGGTGTCACCGCGGCCTTTGCCGCCGCCGCCGATTTCGAACTGCCGCTGACCTTGCGCGGTGTCTCCTCGTCGATGGTGTTCACCACCGGCCACGACCTCAAGGGCAATTCGCTGCCCGACTGGGCCAAGCTCGCCATTTCCGGCGCCACCGTCGCCGTTTATATGGGCCGCTCGGTGGCCGCCGAGGTTGCCGGACGGCTGATCGAGGCCGGTCTGTCGCCGGACACCGCGGTGGCCGTGGTCGAGAATGCCAGCCTCGCCAACCGGCGTCGCTTCCACGGCACGCTTGCCGACCTGCCGTCGCTGGAAGCGCGCGCCGATCTTTCCGGCCCGGTCATGACCATCATCGGCGATGCGGTCGCCGGCGCCAATTTTGAGCGATCCGAGCCGCTGGCGGCACACAGGCATGAAGGTGCTTCCAGTTCGGTCGCCGAAGGAGTTCAGCCATGAAGATACTGACCGCCAACCGCCTCACCGACGGCATTGCCGTCTGGTACGCCGATGGCGGCTGGGCCGAGACGGTGGACCATGCCGACCTCGCCCATGACAAGGCAGCCGAGGACAGGCTCGAGGCGATCGGCGCCAAGGCCTATGCCGCCGACGAAGTGGTCGACGTCAATTTGATCGACGCTGAAGTCGTCAACGGTGTCGTCCAACCGGTGCGGCTGCGCGAGAAGATCCGCGCCGCCGGCCCGACCATCCGCAACGATCTCGGCAAGCAGGCTGCGCGGGCAGCATAACCAAGACACCAGGCATGGGCGGACGCGCCCTGAAAGACCAAGCATGTACCGTTACGATGAGTTCGACCACGATTTTGTCCAGGCCCGCGTCGCCGAGTTCAGCGACCAGGTGCAGCGTCGTCTTGCCGGCGAGATCACCGAGGACCAGTTCCGGCCCTTGAGGCTGATGAACGGCGTCTATCTTCAACTGCATGCCTACATGCTGCGCATCGCGGTGCCTTACGGCACGCTGAACGGCAAGCAGTTGCGCATGCTTGGTCACATCGCCCGCAAATACGACAAGGGCTATGGCCATTTCACCACCCGCCAGAACATCCAGTTCAACTGGCCGGCGCTGTCGGACATTCCGGCGATCCTGGCGGATCTCGCGAGCGTTGAGATGCATGCCATCCAGACCAGCGGCAATTGCATCCGCAACGTCACCGCAGACCATTTCGCCGGCGCTGCCGCCGACGAAGTCGCCGATCCGCGTCCCTACGCGGAAATCCTGCGCCAGTGGTCGTCGGTGCATCCGGAATTCTCGTTCCTGCCGCGCAAGTTCAAGATCGCGGTGACGGGTGCCGAGCGCGACCGCGCCGCCATTCAGACCCACGACATCGGCCTGCACCTGAAGAAGAACGCCGCCGGCGAACTCGGTTTCGCCGTCTATATCGGCGGCGGCCAGGGCCGCACGCCGATGGTTGCCCGCAAGATCCGCGACTTCCTGCCGGAAGCCGACCTTCTGTCCTACTGCACGGCGATCCTGCGCGTTTACAACCTCTATGGCCGCCGCGACAACAAGTACAAGGCGCGCATCAAGATCCTCGTCCATGAGACCGGCGTCGAGGAGATCACCCGCCAGGTCGAGGCCGAGTGGCAGGAGTTGAAGGACGCCGAGCTGAAGCTGCCGGAAGCGGACATCCGCGCCATCGAGGCCTATTTCGCGCCACCGGTGCTCGCTGGGCGGCCGGAAGGCGACCAGGCGGTCAAGCTGGCGCGGCTCGATTCCAAGGGGTTCTCGGAGTGGCTCGACCAGAATGTCGTGACGCACCGCCATCCCGACTATGCGGCGGTGACGATCTCGCTGAAGGGCATCGGCGAGGTGCCCGGCGATGCCTCAGACAGCCAGATGGAAGCGATCGCCGACATCGCCGAGAAATATGGCTTTGACGAGCTGCGTGTCAGCCATGAGCAGAACCTGATCCTGCCGCATGTGGCCCGCGCCGACCTCAAGGCGGTCTATGATGCGCTGGTCGGCATCGGCCTGGCGACGGCCAATTCCAACCTGATATCGGACATCATCGCTTGCCCGGGCCTCGACTACTGTGCGCTGGCCACGGCGCGCTCGATCCCGATCGCGCAGGAAATCTCGCGCCGCTTCGCCTCGCTTGAGCGGCAGCGCGAGATCGGCGAACTGAAGCTGAAGATCTCCGGCTGCATCAACGCCTGCGGTCATCACCATGTCGGCCACATCGGCATCCTGGGCGTCGAGAAGAAGGGCTCCGAACTCTATCAGGTGACGCTGGGCGGCTCGGCAGACGAGAACACCTCGGTCGGCGAGATCATCGGCCGCGGCTTCTCGTCGGAAGAGATCACCGACGCCATCGAGCAGATTGTCGAGACCTATCTCGGCCTCCGGCTCGACCCGCAAGAGAAATTCATCGACGCCTACCGCCGAGTCGGTCCCGCGCCGTTCAAGGAGGCGCTCTATGCTGGCGAAGCCAAGGCCGCTTGACCGTATCGGAGACGTCGATGACGGCATCGCCGCCAAAGCGGCGGGGCTCGATGCGCTCTATGGTCATCTGAAGCCGATCGAGATCATCGAACGCTCGGCCCGCGAACTGTTCCTCGACGAGATCGCCGCGGTGTCGTCGTTCGGCGCGGATTCGGCTGTGCTGCTGCACATGATCGCCAAGATCGACCGGACGCTGCCGGTCATCTTCCTCGACACCGGCAAGCATTTCGAGGAGACGCTCGGCTATCGCGACGCGCTCGCCGCCGATTTCGGGCTGACCAACATAAGGGTGATCAAACCCGAGGAAGCAGCACTCGAACGGATCGACCCGACGGGCAATCTGCATCAGAGCAACACCGACGCCTGCTGCGACGTGCGCAAGGTGGAGCCGCTGGCGCGCGGTGTCGCGCCATTTCGTGCCTGGCTCACCGGCCGCAAGCGTTTTCAGGCCGCGACGCGGGCGGCGCTGCCGGTGTTCGAGGCGGTCGGTCCGCGTATCCGTATCAATCCGCTGGCGCATTGGACGACATCGGACCAGGCGGACTACATGCGCGCGCATGCGCTGCGCGAAAATCCGCTGGTCGCCTATGGCTATCTGTCGATCGGCTGCTTCCCGTGCACGCAGCCGGTGCAGCCGGGCGAGGACGCGCGCAGCGGCCGCTGGGCCGGTCACGCCAAGACCGAGTGCGGCATTCACCTGTCGGGGCTGGAGAAGTCGCTGACCGACGCATCCCTTTAGGATATGCTGATATTCAGGTTAGGCTGGCCTGCAAACGGCAGCTTCCTGCGCTTCCGGTGCTCACGTACTTCAAGTACGCTCCGCTCCGGTTCTCGGAAGCCGCCATTTTCGACTCAGCCTGACCTGAATCTCAACACATCCTTGGTTCGTTTGACTATTTAGGAACTTTTTGATGACTGAACCGACGACAGCGGAGACCCGACTCTGGACCCCTGCGGGTTTTCACGAGGATGAGTGGACGCATGCCGAAAGCGCCGATGCGCTGTCCGGCAACGGCCGCTTCATCCTGCCGTTGCAAGTCTTCCTCGATCTGGATCCGGAGGTGCGCCGCTCGGCCAAGGAACGGCTCGGCGTCCTGCTGCAGCCTGGTGATCAGCTCGAGAAGATTGCCGACCTGCTCGACCAGCTGTCGCTGGTGGCATTGGCCTTCCCGGCCTTCAGCGACGGCCGCTCCTTCTCCAAGGGAGAACTGCTGCGCGGCCGCTACCATTTCGAAGGTGCCGTTCGCGCCACGGGCCAGGTGCTGGTGGACCAACTGCCGCATATGCTGCGGCTAGGCTTCGACGAGTTCGAGATTTCCAATGCGGTGCTGTTGAAGCGCCTGGAGGAGGGCCGCACCGGCGGATTGGGGCTCTACTACCAGCCAGCCGCCGTGCCGGAACCAAAAGGCCCGAAATACTCCTGGCGGCGCGTTCGCAGCAGCTGACGTTGCGGTAATTCCGCGCGTCTTTACATCAGCCGTGTTCAGGCCTTCTCTTGATCATCCGGATGGAAAATCCGTGGACGATCGGGGAGGGGTCTTCATGCGTTACGACTATGTCATAGCCGGCGGTGGGTCCGCCGGCTGTGCGCTTGCCGCGCGGCTTTCGGAAGATCCATCGAAAACGGTCTGCCTGATCGAAGCTGGCGGCGAGGGCAGGGATATGCTGATCCGTGCTCCGGCTGGCATTATCGGCATGCTTTCCGGCCGGCCCAGGATCAACAACTGGGCCTTCGAGACCGTGCCGCAGCAAGGTCTTGGCGGCCGCAAGAGCTACCAGCCGCGCGGCAAGGCGCTGGGCGGCTCCAGCGCCATCAATGCAATGCTCTATGTCAGGGGCCATCGCAGCGACTATGACGAATGGGCAAATCTGGGCTGCGAGGGCTGGTCGTGGGATGAGGTTCTGCCCTATTTCCGGCGCGCCGAGGGCAATGAGCGCGGCACTGATGCCTTGCATGGCGGGGACGGCCCGCTGAAAGTGTCGAACCAGCGCTCGCCGAGGCCGATCGCCAAGGCCTTCATAGAGGCTTGTGCCGAAAACCAGATTCGCGCCTCGGACGATTTCAACGGACCGGAACAAGAGGGCGCCGGCTATTTCCAAGTGACCCAGTTTGCCGGTGGCGCCCGTAATGGCGAGCGCTGCTCGACTGCCGCCGCCTATCTCCATCCGGTGATGCAGCGGACCAATCTGACCGTGATCACGCGGGCGCACGCCACAGGCATCGTCCTTGCCGGCAAGCGCGCCACCGGCATCCGCTACCGGACGCGCAAAGGCGAGGCAGTGGCACAGGCGTCGCGCGAGGTGATCCTCTGCGGTGGTGCCTTCGGTTCGCCGCAGCTTCTGTTGCTGTCGGGTATCGGCCCGGCGGCCGAACTTGCCGTGCATGGCGTTCCCGTCGTCCACGAATTGCCGGGCGTCGGCAAGAACCTGCAGGACCACCTCGATTTTATCGTCGGCTGGAGATCGAAGGACACCGATATGCTCGGTATGAGCCCGCGCGGCGCGTGGGGTTTCCTCAGGCACATCGCGCAGTGGCGGCGGGATGGAACCGGGCTGATCGCCTCGCCGTCGGCCGAGAGCGGCGCTTTCGTCAAATCCGACCCGGCGCTTGAGCGCCCTGACCTGCAGCTGCAATTCGTCATCGGCTTGGTCGAAAACCATGCGCGCACGCTGCACTACGGTTTCGGCTTTTCCTGTCATGTCTGCATATTGCGGCCGCACTCGCGTGGCGAGGTTGGGCTGGCCAGCGCCGATCCACTTGCCGCGCCACGCATCGATCCGCGCTTTCTCGGCGACCAGCGCGATGCGGAACTGCTGCTGAAAGGCGTGAGGATCACCCGGCAGGTGCTGGCTTCGCCGGCGCTGACGCGCTACCGGCACAAGGAAATGCACATCGCCGGCGAGCCGAGCGATGCCGATCTGATGACCCATATCCGTACCCGCGCCGACACGGTCTATCACCCGGTCGGCTCCTGTCGGATGGGGGTCGACGAGATGGCGGTGGTCGATCCGCAACTCAAGGTGCGCGGGCTTGAAGCCTTGCGTATCGTGGACGCCTCGGTGATGCCGACACTGATTGGTGGCAACACCAATGCCCCAACCATCATGATCGCCGAAAAGGCCGCCGACATGATCAGGGCTGCCTGATCGGAGCTCCAGGCCGCGGCGCCTAGGGAAAACGTTACGCGCTTTCCCTGGAAAACCGTTCACACTTCTCCTGGAATTGCTTAAGCCGCCGCCTGTGCCTCGCGGAACGACACCAGCTTGCGGCGGTTTTCGTCCCACAATGCCAGTTTGACGCAGCGCAAGCTTTCGAGCAGCGTAACCCGTCCGATGTCGCGCAACTCGGGATAATCCCGCAGCACTTCCTGCAACCGGTAGCACGGCACCTTGGCCGAGAGGTGATGGACGTGATGGACACCGATGTTGCCGGTGAGCCAGTTCAGCACCGGCGGGAGATCGTAATACGACGATCCGTGCAAGGCGGCGTGCTGGAATTCCCAGTCGGCATCCTTCGCCCATTCCGTTTCCTCGAACTGGTGCTGGACGTAGAACAGCCAGATGCCGGCCGAACCGGCGAGGATGACGATCGGCAGGTGAACCACCAGGAAAGCGCCCGGGCCGACGAACCAGATAAGGACGGCTGCTGCGACCGCGATGCCAAGGTTGGTGGTCATCGACGACACCCAAGGGGTCAGGCCGCCGCGCATCATGCCGACGGGTAGCCTCTGCTCGAAGATGAAAAGCCAGATCGGACCGAGCCCGAACATCACCAGCGGATGGCGATAGAGACGATAGGCGAGGCGGCCCCGCCACGACATCTGCCGGTATTCTGCAACGGTCAGCGTCCGGATGTCGCCCATGCCGCGTTCGTCAAGATTGCCGGCGCTGGCGTGGTGCGTCGCGTGGGCGCGCCGCCAGCAATCGTAGGGCGTCAGCGTCAGGATGCCGAGCGCGCGGCCAATCCAGTC
>NZ_RZTF01000258.1:8027-9367 GCF_004023175.1 Mesorhizobium sp. M7A.F.Ca.MR.362.00.0.0 | reverse complement strand
GATCCGCGTAGCGGACGGGAAGCCAATTGCTTGGCTTTCCGAACAACGAACGCCCGAAGCGGCAGCGAAGGGCCGGTTCCGGTAGGACAGAGGGGGGTGTTTGCACGCCAGCAGCCCGTCATTTCGCGGGATTTATTCCGATGACAGTCGACGTTCACCCGCCCTGCTTCGTGCCGAAATCGACCTTCGGCGGCTGCATCTTGTCTTCGGCGACAGTGAAATTGGCAAAGGGCTCATTGCCGCGGAACCAGAAGGTCGCCCACAGCACCGAGGGGAAGGTCCTCAGCGTCAGATTGTAGTCCCTGACCGCCTGGATGTAGTCGCGCCGCGACACCGCGATGCGGTTCTCGGTGCCTTCGAGCTGGGCTTGCAGCGCCAGGAAATTCTGATTGGCCTTGAGGTCGGGATAGGCCTCCGAGACCGCGATCAGCCGCGACAGCGCGCTGGTCAGCCCCGCCTGGGCATCCTGAAACTTCTTGAGGGCTTCGGGATCCTTCAGCGTTTCCGGTGTTACCGTGATCTGCGTTGCCTTGGCGCGTGCCTCGACCACCGCGTCGAGCGTATCCTTTTCGTGCGAGGCATAACCCTTCACCGTCTCGACCAGATTGGGGATGAGGTCGGCGCGGCGCTGATACTGGTTCAGCACCTCGCTCCATGCCGCCCTGGCGTTTTCTTCCGCTGTGGGGATGGTGTTGTAGCCGCAGCCGGCAAGCAGCGGCAGCACGATCGCCATCATCAGGAAGGCGGGCAGCGTGCGGAAAATGGACGGCGAGGCAAGGCGCTGGGCAAACATGATGGGGTCCCTCGGTAGAAGTTGCACGCGAAGCATTACCACAATCAGCGCGCAAGAAAACCGCCCGGGCCGGCAGCCCCTCGCCTGCCATGCCCAATGCCGCTGCAAGGGTCTGTGATTGGCCGTACGAACGCGATAAGGCCCGCAAAACGGGACATCATCATGGCGGAGCGCCAGGACAGCGAGAAGGAATCGCGCCGTATCCTCGATCGCATCGCGCACGAGACGAATCCGGCGGGCGACTCGTTTGCGGGGCGGGCCGCGAAAGGCATGCGCGATCACGTCACCGCGGCCGATGCCGATCGCGCCGATCCGATCGAAGTCTGGGGCACCCGCTTTGGCCGCACGCTGGGCCTGCTGCTGGCGCTGGGCCTGATGGTCTGGCTCGTGCTTTACGTCATCCGGGGCAGTTAGGAATCAAACGACAATGAGCGCCGAACAAACCGACGCGCCGCGTGCGGTCATCGTCATTTCCAGCCATGTCGCGCGCGGCTCGGTCGGCAACCGTGCAGCCGTGTTTGCGCTGGAGACCCTGGGGTTCCCGGTC
>NZ_RZTF01000258.1:4656-8017 GCF_004023175.1 Mesorhizobium sp. M7A.F.Ca.MR.362.00.0.0 | reverse complement strand
CTGGCATCCCGGGCATGGACGGGCAACACGGATCGTACCGCCGCTCGACCAGTTCAAGGCGCTGATGGCCGATCTCGAGCGGGCGCCATGGCTGGGTGAAGTCGGCGCTGTGTTGTCCGGCTATCTCGGCGAGGCCGGCCAGGCCGAGGCCGTCGCCTCGCTGGTCGCCGCGGTGAAGGCAAGGACGCCCGGCGCCGTCTATATCTGCGATCCGGTGATGGGTGATTCGGGCGGCCTCTACGTGCCCGAGCCGACAGCCATCGCCATGCGCGACCGGCTGATGCCGATCGCCGACATAGCCACCCCCAACCGCTACGAACTGGAATGGATGGCCGGCGCCGCGTTGCCCGACCTGAAATCGGCGATCGCGGCAGCGCTCCACGCCGGACCATCGACCATGCTGGTCACCTCTGCGCCGTCGATGATGACGGGCGGCACCGGCAATCTGCTGCTCGATAGCAGCCAGGCGCTGCTCGCCGAACATCGCCTGATCGACAAGCCGCCGAATGGCCTGGGCGATCTGACGGCGGCCGTCTATCTGGCACGTATCCTATCCGGCCAGCCGCCGGTCAAGGCGCTGCAATCGACGACGGCGGCGGTCTACGAGATCCTGGCGCGCACCGCCAAGCGCGGCGGCGACGAACTGCAGCTCGAAACCGATGCGCAGAGCCTGTCGCATCCGATGGCGATGGTCCAGCTTCGCCACCTCACGCATCCGGGGCGGGGCCGCCGGGCGTGACGTCGACTGAGGCCGTGCTTGTCGGCGTCGACGGCTGCAAGGCCGGCTGGATCGCCGTCCGGTGCGCTTTTGGCATGGCACCGTCGGTCGGTGTCTTTGCAACCTTCACTGCCCTGCTCGCATCCCTTCCCGAAGACGCTGTCATCGCTGTCGACATGCCGATCGGCCTACCCGACTTTTCGGGCAAGGGCGGTCGCGGCCCCGAAGCGCTGGTGCGGCCGCTGCTCGGGGCGCGCCAATCCAGCGTCTTCTCGATCCCCTCCCGTGCCACGCTCTATGCGGAGACCAATGATTTCACCACCATCGAAGCCTGGTATGCCGCGCACATCAGGGCAAGTGCGGTGGCCCTGACCACATCCGACCCGCCGCGCGGAGTCTCGATCCAGGCGTTCGGCATTTTTGCCAAGATCCGCGAGATCGACGCCCTGCTGATCGCGCGACCCGATCTGCGCGGCCGCGTGTTCGAATCGCATCCGGAAGTCGCTTTCTGCCGCCTGAACGGCGATCAGGCCATGCAACTGCCGAAGAAGATCAAGGGCGGCATCAATCCGGCCGGCATGGCGGAACGCAAGGCTCTGCTTTGCCGGCATGGCTATGACACGGCCTTTCTCGACCAGCCGCCACCGCGCGGCGCAGCCGCCGATGATTTCCTCGACGCGGCCGCGATGACGCTGATCGCCGGTCGCATCGCCAGCGGTGAGGCACGGCCGCTGCCCGACCCGCCGGGCCGCGACAGCTTTGGCATTCCTGTCGCCATCTGGGCGTAACGCTGTTGGCCAAGGTTGCGCTCGATGCATGGCATTTCTAGCCAGCCCTCATAATTCTGCATTGCTCGCGACCGGCTTTTGCCGCTAGAGCCTCTCTAGACCGCAACGAGCTGCCGCATCCAACCCGGAAAGGCTCCAGACGCCGCCCATGTCCCATCTCCCTGAACATCTTCTCGCCGGCTACCGCAATTTCATGAATGGCCGCTATCTCACAGAGAGCGGGCGCTATCGCGATCTCGCTCGCGAAGGCCAGGCGCCGGAGACGATGATCGTCGCGTGCTGCGATTCGCGTTCGGCGCCCGAGGCGATCTTCGACGCCGGGCCCGGCGAACTCTTCGTGCTGCGCAATGTCGGCAATCTGGTGCCGCCCTATGCTCCCGATGGCGAGTTCCATTCGACCTCGGCGGCGCTTGAATTCGCCGTGCAGAGCCTCAAGGTCAAGAACATCGTCGTCATGGGCCATGGCCGCTGTGGCGGCATCCGTGCAGCGCTCGACACCAATTCCGCGCCGCTTTCGCCGGGCGACTTCATCGGCAAGTGGATGAGCCTGATCGCGCCGGCGGCCGAAACCGTCTCCTCCAGCACCTTCATGACCGCGTCGGAGCGCCAGACCGCGCTGGAGCGCATCTCCATCCGCTATTCCATCGCCAACCTCAGAACCTTTCCCTGCGTCTCGATTCTCGAGGGCAAGGGGCGACTGTCGCTGCATGGGGCCTGGTTCGATATCTCGACCGGCGAACTCTGGACGATGAACAAGGAAACCGGCGATTTCGAACGGCCGGAGCTGGGATGAACACAGCGGCGCGCAAGGTGGTAAACATCAGGTCGGCCGCTTTGACGGCGGCCGCGCTGCTGATAGCGATTATTGCCGCCCGCGCCGATGATCGTGCCCTCATCAGCCGCTGGTATTCGGCGCTGCTGGTCGCCGACCGCACCGAACTGTCCGACCTGCTCGCCGATGATGTCCGCATCAAGCTGGACGACCTCGGCATCGTGCAAAGCAAGCAGGAATTCATCGCCTCGATGGACGAATGGAAAGGTGCGGTTGCGGGCGCAGCGATCCGGCATCGGATCGAAAAGAGCGAAGGCGGGGTCACCACCGTGGTCGCCTGCTACGACTTTCCCAACAATGACAAGCTCATGCATGAGACTTTCGCGGTGACCGACGACCGCATCACCGCCAGTTCGCAAGCGGCAATCGCCGAGACGTGCGACGGCTTCTGACGCCATCCTGAGGGCCGAGCCGTTGCGCCTTGCGAGGCCTCGCCCTACATCGGGGACGACCAAACCTCTCCCCGTCAACGATCGAAAGACTGTCCATGCCTTCCACGAAATCCGTCGACCTCGCCGCCCATCCGCTGACCGCGTGGCAGGGGCCGCTCGGCCTGCCCGATTTCACGCGCATTGGCGATGGCGACTTTTCCCCGGTCTTCGACGCGGCGCTGAAGGCGCACGAGGCCGAGATCGAGGCGATCGCCGGCAACAAGGATGCGCCGACCATCGAGAACACGCTTGCCGCGCTGGAACTCGGCGGCGAAGCGCTCGATCGCATCTCGTCGATCTTCTGGTGCCGCGCCGGCGCCTACACCAACGAGACGATCCAGGCGCTGGAGCGCGACATCTCGCCGAAAATGTCCAGGCATTTCTCGGCGATTTCGATGAATGAGCGGCTGTTTGCCCGCATCGACGATCTCTACCAGCGCCGCGAGAGCCTGAAGCTCGACGCAGAAACCCTGCGGGTGCTGGAAAAGACCTGGAAGGGCTTCGTCCGTTCCGGCGCCAAGCTCGACGCCGACGGCAAGAACCGGCTGGCAAGCATCAGCGAGGAATTGTCCTCTCTCGGCACCAGCTTCGG
>NZ_RZTF01000258.1:0-4648 GCF_004023175.1 Mesorhizobium sp. M7A.F.Ca.MR.362.00.0.0 | reverse complement strand
GCGTCGGCCAGAACGTTCTGGCCGACGAGCGCGACTGGGCGCTGTTCCTCGATGAGGCCGACCTCACCGGCCTGCCGGATTTCGTGAAAAGCTCCATGGCCGAGGCCGCCGAAATGCGTGGCCAGAAGGGCCGCTACGCCGTCACCCTGTCGCGCTCGATCTACGAGCCGTTCTCGACCTTCTCCGAACGCCGCGATCTGCGCGAGATCGCCTTCCGCGCCTTCACCATGCGCGGCCAGAATGGCGGCGCCACCGACAACACGAACGTGGTGCGCGACATGCTGCGCCTGCGCGCCGAGAAGGCAAAGCTGCTCGGCTACGCCTCCTTCGCCGCGCTGAAGCTCGATGACACCATGGCCAAGACGCCGAAGGCCGTGCACGCGCTGCTCGATCCGGTGTGGGAAAAGGCGCTGGAGAAGGCAGCAAGCGACCAGATCGAATTGCAACGGCTGGCGACGGAGGCCGGCAGCAACGAAAAATTTGCTGCCTGGGACTGGCGTTTCTACCAGGAGAAACTGCGCGCGGAAAAATTCGCCTTCGACGAGGCGGAACTGAAGCCCTATTTGCAGCTCGACCGCATCATCGACGCTTGCTTCGATGTGGCGACACGGCTGTTCGGCATCACCTTCGAGGAGAAGAAGGGCATCGCTGCCTGGCACCCTGACGCCCGCGTCTTCGTGGTGAAAAATGCCGACGGCAGTGAGCGCGGCCTGTTCCTCGCCGACTATTTCGCGCGACCGTCAAAGCGCTCGGGCGCCTGGATGAGCGCGCTGCAGTCCGGCTACAGGCTCGGCCACGGTGCGAGCCCGGTCATCTACAACATCATGAACTTCGCCAAGCCGCCGGCCGGCGAGCCCGCGCTGCTGTCGGTCGACGAGGCGAAAACGCTGTTCCACGAATTCGGTCATGCTTTGCACGGCATGCTGACCGATGTCACCTGGCCCTCGGTAGCCGGCACCTCGGTCAGCCGCGATTTCGTCGAATTGCCCTCGCAGCTCTACGAGCACTGGCTGACCGTGCCGGCGGTGCTGGAAAAACACGCGCTGCACGTCAAGACCGGCAAGCCGATGCCCAAGGCGCTGCTCGACAAGATGCTGGCCGCGCGGACTTTTGGCGCTGGCTTTGCAACAGTAGAGTTCACCGCATCCGCGCTGATGGACATGGCTTATCACGCACGGCCGGATGCGCCTGAGGTACCACTTCGTTTCGAAACCGAAACGCTTGCAGAGCTGCACATGCCGGACACCATAGCCATGCGTCACCGCACCCCGCATTTCGGCCACGTCTTCTCCGGCGACGGCTATTCGGCCGGCTATTATTCCTACATGTGGTCGGAAGTGCTCGATGCGGACGCTTTCGCCGCCTTCGAGGAGACCGGCGACCCCTTCAACCCGGCGCTCGCCGAACGGCTGCGCAAGAACATCTACGCCGCCGGCGGTTCGAAGGATCCGGAAGAACTCTACACCGCATTTCGCGGCAAGATGCCGTCGCCCGAAGCGATGATGGTGAAGCGGGGATTGGTGTAGCACCGGATAATCTCCCCCCTCGAGGGGGAGATGGCCGCGAAGCGGCCAGAGGGGGTCGGTTCGACCGGGCTCGGCCTGCTGCGGCAGAAGAAGGTTGGCGCATTACGTCAGGCGACCCCCTCTGTCGCCTTAAGCGACATCTCCCCCTCAAGGGGGGAGATTGCCAGCATCCTTCCAAGGATCCGTCACCCTTGGCCACACCGGCCGCGTCAGCTTCTTGTAATCGGTCACCGCCGGATTGCTGGGATACGAGCTCGGCGCCGAGACATAGATGATCTCGGCGGCGATCGGCTCGAAGCCGGCGTAGAAATGGTTGGTCGACTTGATCAGCAGCATGTCCTTGGTCATCGGATCGACGCCGATGTTGGAAAAGATATCCGGCTCGAAGGTCTGTGTGCGGTTGGTGTTGAGAATGATGTCGACCTCGGTGCCTTCGAGGCGGACCAGCGCCGTCGGCCCGAGCGTCACGCGGCTTGGCCCGAAACTCTGCCAGCCCTCCGCAACCGCCTTCAGCACGCGCACGCGCGCATCGATCGGCTCGCCGGCCTGCGGCCCGGCCTTGCCGCCGAAGCGCAGGTTGATAACGGCGCCCTCGCCCGCCGCCAGGCAGAAGGTGACCGCGATCGGGTCCCAGATCGTCGCCACGGCGAACCTGTCCAGGCCACGCGCCAGCATCTGGCGCAGCACGAAGGTGCCGTCGCCGGGAACGCCGCCGCCGGGATTGTCCCAGATGTCGGCGATGACCACGGGCTTGCCCGGATTCTTTGTGCGCACAGCCAAGGCCCGGTCGATGCCGTCGGTGGCGCTCAGCATCGTCATCGCCGTCTTTTCGCGCAGCGCATAGAGTTCCCGCCCGAGCCGTTCCGCCAGCGCGTCGCCCTTGGCCTTGTCATCGTCGGTGACGACCAGGATGCGCGTGCCCATCTCGGCCACGTCGGCCGCCATGAAGCCATGGATGACCGAGACCGACAGCACACCATCCTTGCCGTGCAGCGCCTTGATGCGGTCGACGAAGGACCGCATCGGCTCGCGGCTGGGCGGCAGCACCTGGATCATGCGGCAGTCGAAACTCGAGATGACCGGCTTGATCTCGCCCCTCGCCGCCGCAATCCCAAGCTCGACGACGTGTTCGCCGCGCTCATAGAAATCGGTGTGCGGAAATTCGAGGAAGTAGGCGAAGATGTCGGAGGCCGCCACGCGCTTCGGTGTCAGATGGCTGTGCGGATCGAGTTCCACGGCGATCACCACCTGCGGCCCGACCATTGCGCGAACCCGTTCGAGCAGGTCGCCCTCGCAATCGTCATAGCCTTGCGCCACCATGGCGCCATGCAGGCCGAGGATGACGGCATCGACCGGCAGCGCTGCCTTGAGCTGGCCAAGGATCTCGTCGCGCAGCGCCTCATAGGTCTGCCGCTGCACCAGGCCGCCCGGCTCCGCCCAGGTGGCGGTGCCCTCGATGACATCGAGGCCTTCGGCCGCTGCCCGCCGGCGCAGCGCCACCATCGGCGAGGAGCACAGCGTCGGCGTGTCCGGATGTTTGCCGGGCCCGGCATAGAAGGCCATCTCGAACGAGGCCCTATCGGTCGGCACCGGCGAGAAGGTGTTGGTTTCCGTCGCCAGCGAGGCGGTGAAAATGCGCATGAAAGCTCCGTCCGTGAATAGGCGTTATTTGACCGCCCCGAGCGCCAGCCCGCGAACGAGGTAGCGCTGCAGCCAGATGAACAGGATGGCCACCGGCAAGGTCGCCAGCAACGTCGCGGCCATGACGTGGTGCCATTCGATGGTGTAGCGGCCGGCGACCAGCGAAAACACCTGGATCGGCAGCGTATAGCTTTCCTGGCTGCGCAGCATGGTGAGCGCCACGACGAATTCGTTCCAGGCATTGATGAAGGTGAAGATCGCGGTCACCGCGATCGCCGGCAGGCAGAGCGGCAGGAACACCTTGCGCAAGGTCAGCCAGCGGCCGGCGCCCTCCATCCAGGCGGCTTCCTCGAGATCGCGCGGAATGGTGTCGAAATAGCTCTGCAGCATCCACACCGTGAAGGCGACGTTGAAGGCCATGTAGATGAAGCCGAGCGCCGTCGTGCTCTCGACCAAGCCCCAGGCCGCCATCAGCCGGAACAGGCCAAGCACCAGCACGATCGGCGAGATCATCTGCGAAATCAGCAGGAACTGGCGCAAGGCGCCGTAGCCGGCAAAGCGGAAGCGCGACATCGCATAGGCCGCCGGAACCGAGATCAGGATGGCGCCAACCGTGGCGATCACAGACACGTAGAGCGAATTGAGCAGCGCCTGGCCGAAGCCGGTCGCCACCCACATATCGGAAAAATTCGACCAGCGGAATTCGCTCGGCCACCAGGTCGGCGACAGCACTTCCTGCCTCGGCTTGACCGCGGTCAGGAACATCACCGCGAAGGGAAAGAGCGTCACCACGATCAGCGGCGCCAGCAGCAGCCAGGCGATGATGGAGCGCTTCAGCTTGCTCGTCATGTGCGTTGCTCCCGCATCGCCAGCCGCACATAGATCATGGTGAAGACCAGCAATATGGCAAACATCACCAGCGACACCGCCGATGCTTCGCCCAGCTTGCCGATGCGGAAGGCCAGCTTGTAGAGATGGGTGACCAGGATATCGGTCGAGTTGGCCGGGCCGCCCTGCGTCATCACCCAGATGATCGGGAAGGAATTGAAGACGTAGATGGTGTTGAGCACGATGGCGATGTTGATGAACGGTTTCAGGAGCG
Organism: Mesorhizobium sp. M7A.F.Ca.MR.362.00.0.0; assembly: GCF_004023175.1. Lineage (NCBI taxonomy): Bacteria > Pseudomonadati > Pseudomonadota > Alphaproteobacteria > Hyphomicrobiales > Phyllobacteriaceae > Mesorhizobium > Mesorhizobium sp. M7A.F.Ca.MR.362.00.0.0. Next base: position 379 of record NZ_RZTF01000258.1, on the reverse strand, counting down.
GAAAGGTGATTTCGCGGAACTGCTGCAGCGGCGTCGCCCCTTCGAGCGCCGCCGCCTCGTAGAGATCGTCCGGAATCGACGACAGCCCGCCGAGGAAGATCGTCGTCGTGAACGGCACCGTCACCAGGATACCGATCAGCACCTGCATCGGGAAAGCGGTCTCGGCGCTCGCCAGCCATTGGATGTTGTGATCGATGAGCCCGAGGCCGATCAGCGCCGAATTGAGCATGCCGCTTTCGCCGCTCAGCGCCCAGCGCCAGACCACCGCGGTCATGGTCAGCGATACCGCCCAGGGCAGCATGATGATGACGCGGGCGATGCCGCGGCCATAGAAATCGGTGTTGAGGATCATCGCCACCGGGATCGACAAGAGAAGCGC